>NSJM01000120.1 GCA_002634395.1 Candidatus Methylomirabilis sp. | reverse complement strand
CTCCTGACCTGGAAGGATTTACGGGGATTGGCCACTCCATCGAGGACTGCGTGTATAAGGCAAAATGGGGAATGAAGGAACACGTAGAACTGCTCCAAGAACGAGGTTTGCCCGTGCCTCCGAAAGTAAAAGATCCCAAAATCATCGTACAGAACGAAGCCAAGTTGGCTGCATAGGGTCGTTCACCGAACCAACCGATCTACCGGATTACCGATAAATCCGGATCCCGGTAACCTCTCCGTCAGGCAACGGAGGCCTTAATCGCCGCAGTCATCCATGGAAGCCGGCTGTTGCAGCCGTTCATTTCGAGAATAGAAGGCGTACAGTAATCTGGTCCGTAGGCACGCGGACCGGCACCACGGGCGGCGGCGCCTACATACCTTCCCCTCGCTACGATCACGACCATGATTGATACCCACGTTTTGAACGGCAGCGGAACGGGGATCCACAGCCCAGCGGGTCGCCTCGACTTGAGTCCGGAAGGTAGTTCGAGCGGGGTGGAATAGGCTGACAATATGTGCAGCGTTTGCCCGATCTGCGCAACTCAGAAATTCCTTGCGAATCGCTGATTGACGCAATAAAATCCGCGCTAACCGTGAAAATAGCCGACGGAGATAGGCTGACTAGCCTACTTTGTAGTTAGTATGGAAGAGCATACAGAGACGTAGAGTTAAGGAGACTTCGAGATGACAACGCAGATCACGCCATGGGCCGAACATGAGGTGAGGCTCTTTCCCTCCGTTCATGTGAGCAGCGAGCGCGAGGCAGAGCTGCGAGCTACGGCCTCGCTTCTCGCGACGATGCGTGCTGTCTCCGAGTTCGGTAGGACGATCGTGAAGTTGGCCGGTGGTCCAGCAGGCCGGCTGTGCTGCTTTACGGAAGTCCCGTTTCAACTCGGAAAGGGTACCGGACAGGCGCCAGAGTATCTACGACCAGATGGTGTTCTCACCGTAGAACGGGGTAAGACAAGGTGGGACGCACTCGTAGAGGTCAAGGTAGGTACCGCTAACCTCGAGCAAGACCAAGTCGACAGGTACCACCGTCTCGCGAAACAGGAAAGACTCCAGGCCCTCATCACCGTGAGCAACCAGCCAGCACAAGCCAACGGAAGTCCCCCGGTGAACGTCGATGGTCGCCGCAGCATTCCTGTCGTGCACTTCTCATGGGAGCGGCTCCTCAGCGAAGCTCAGGTGCTAAGCCGTAAGAAGGAGGTCTCAGACTCGGATCAGAAGTGGATGCTCGACGAATGGATCCGCTACGTCGAGGACCCGGACTCGCGCATCATCGTGGCTCCCGACCTCGGTTCGAAGTGGGGTGACGTACTGGGCGCTGCCAGGACGAACGCTCTCAGTCCGTCAAGTCCTGAGCTTCAGGACGTCGCAAGATCCTGGGTGGGGTATCTCCGCAAAGCGGCGCTGAGGCTGCGAGCGAAGCTGGGTGTCGAGGTCGAAGTGCGCATGTCCAGGAGCGAAAGGGAAGACAGCGAACTCCAAGCGCGGAACGTTGTCAACGCCAAAGAAGGAACCCTCACAGGGATATTGCGCGTTCCAGATGCTGCCGGCGACATCACGATTAAGGTCATCCTGCCGAGCCAATCAGTTCAGTACATCCTACAAGTTGCCGCACCGACGGAGGGACGACAGGCGACGCGAGTAAACTGGCTGTCTCGCCAACTACGAGAGGACCGTCTCCCGACCGGTGAGCTTGCAGTGACCGCCGACTGGACAATCAGGGGCCTCATAACGACAGTCGGGGCCAGGGACTTCCTAGAAGACACTAACAGGCTCTGCCTTGACAAAGCCGGAGCTTCTGTTCCAAGAGACGCTAATCCGCGCTCGTTCCAGGTCGTCTGGACGAGGGCGTTGAGCAAAAGCCGCGGTCGGTCGAGCGCACCGGTCCTGAAAGGCATCTCGGATGGACTTGAGGAGTTCTATCACGGCGTGGTGCAAGACATTGTCCCTTTCGTACCGAAGGCACCGCGGCTTGACACGAAGAAGCCAGAGGGAGAAGCAGCGTCTCAGTATTCTGTAGGTGCTGGTCCGGCAACAGGTGACGTGGTCCCTGGCCACGAGTTGATCGAGTTGACACAACAGGACCCGACGGCGGCCGAGAGCTCTTTTGCCCAATCGGATACTCCAACGTTATCGCCCAATGCCGACGAGTAACCGTCGCCGGTATCTGCGCGAACCTGAGTCCATGAGGCCAACCGACGGGAGTGCTAACATGGAATGCGCCTGATGGACTCTATCGGTAGTCCTAGGTTGAATCTGCGGTTCGCCGACACGGACCGGCCCGCGAGACATCTCTCGGTGACCCCGTCCGCAGGTAATCTCTATGTCAGGTACTCTTTGTGTAAACGCAAGCTAGACGGCATTCAATGAACAATTGGAATATCCCTGATTGGTTAGAAAGAGAGGTCAGGGCAAGAGACAGGAATTGCGTCTATTGTGGCATTGAATTTGGGCCATCCCAAGCAACGAGAAAGTCGATAGCGACATGGGAACACATCGTTAACGACGCGAGAATAATCAATCGGGACAACATCGCTAGATGCTGCTTCTCGTGCAATTCGAGCAAAAGCACCAAGGCGCTTTCCGATTGGCTCAACTCCGCTTATTGCAAGAAACGCGGAATCACCAAGGATACAGTTGCTGAAGTCGTAAAGAAGGCTCTCGTTTTTCAGCCGAAGATTCCTGACGACGGTGCCTGACCTTGCCGCTCCAGCCGAAGCCGGTGTCGTCGCTTCGCTCCGCCATCGGCACGGTTGAGCTTCCTCATTAAACGAAGGCTGTTGCGGCAGGTGATTCCTACGGAGGGGATATTATGAGTCTGACGTACGTCAAGCCGGAAAGGATTTTCCTGAGGAACCACCCTCAATTCAACGAGAAATGGCTGCAAGACAAGATCGCCGACGATCCATCCATCCTTGGCCTCGGTGATCTGATTCTTAAGGATCGAGAACGTCTCCACCCTAAGGCGGGACGCCTTGATTTGCTTCTGCAAGATGCTGAAGCCAATCGCCGCTACGAGGTAGAGATCCAGCTTGGAGCCACCGATGAGTCTCACATTATTCGAACCCTGGAGTACTGGGACATTGAGCGGAAGCGTTATCCTCAGTACGAGCACACTGCGGTGATCGTTGCTGAGGACACTACCAGCCGCTTCTTGAACGTAATCGGCTTATTTAACGGCTTCATTCCGCTGATTGCGCTTCAGTTGAACGCATTCAAGGTTGGCGATAGCGTCTCCCTCGTTTTTACGAAGGTACTCGACGAGATGCGGCTTGGTTTGGTAGACGAAGACGAAGAGGTCCAAGCGGTTGCCGATCGACCTTACTGGGAGAAACGAGCAGCAAAGGGCACACTAACCATGGCTGACGAACTGTTTGCGGGTCTCAAGGCTCTCGATCCGCAGCTCGATCTCAAGTACAACAAGTTCTATATAGGGCTAGCCAAGAACGGAGAGCCTAGCACGTTCGTTATCTTCCGCCCCAAGAAGGAGTGGCTCCGCGTGGAGGTTCGGCTTGAAAAGACTGATGAAATGGACACTCGGTTGGAGGAGGCAGGACTCGATGTCATGGAATATGACACAAGATGGGGCAAGTACCGAATTCGCGTGACCCGAAACGACTTTAAGAAACACGAAGAACTGTTGCGTGAGCTGTTACGTAAGGCCCATGAAAACGCGATGGCGTAGCAGTGGCAAAGAGCGACGTTCGGCCCTCTATTATTGTCATACGTGTGCGATTAGAAGCGGGACACTGAGCCCCGCGGATCCAATTGAGCTTACGGGTAGAGTACCAGCTTGAGAAGTTTATCAAGCGTACGGCTCCCTCTACAACTTATCCATTGAACTCAGTATTTACCGGTCCTGCCTCGGAGTCCTATCGGAACTACATTGTCACCGCTATTGCTTCCGGGTGCGTCCAGATTGATGGGAACCGAACCAATGTGGTGTGGGTTGCATCTGCGACGACCGGTTTCACGTATCATAACGATAGCTTTGTGGCTCACGACGATGCTGTCAAAGTAGTTTTCCATGATGACCAGTTCAAAATCCACGGTTTCCCCAGTCGGTCTGCTGAACCTGTAAATCAAGTTGTCGTCTGGCTTCACGCTTTAGACCGATCGCTACAGTGACGACCGTGCGTAGCCTTGGGACAATTGGTTAAAAAAGGAGATCTGTTTGGATAGCAAAGACAGCGCGCAACAAATCGAACAGAAGATCGTCGTTGCATTCGATATCTGCTGTTCGACAAGGATACTGGAAGACCTGCATAAATCTGAAAACACAGTGATATGGAGAAACTTTCTTGCCTGGATAGAGAATTACCTAAAGGCTAAATCAGAGGAACTAAACTTTTCAATATACAAATTCACGGGTGATGGATGGATCCTTCTATTCGACCCTAATTGTCCAGGCGAAGATCTTGTCGGTTTCCTGCAAGGGTTTTGTTCACAATTCAGGGCAAGATACAAGCGGAGAGTCGAGGAGTATCTCGAAACTCCTCCCGAGCGTTCCGGGGTCACATTTGGAATTGATCGTGGTTCACTCGTCGGCGTTATAATGAACAATCAGGAAGAGTTTGTTGGACGAGCCATAAATGTCGCGTGTAGGCTACAAGCGGCGATTAAAGACAAGGACAAATCACCGCAATATAAAGCTCTCATCGCTAAGCCCCTGTATATGAGTACCCGAGGATCATGGAATGCCCTCCGGCAAGCAACGGTCAGAAGGACACTTCGGAACATCGCAGGAGGCGAAGAGGTCCGTTGTGTGAAGGTGTGGCTTCTATGACTAATTGATCCGGTCTAAACGTCTAGGTCCAGGGCATAACAACTCGCATTGCAAGGTGTGCTCTCGGCGAAGCAGGCAGCAATTCTACATACCCACCGTTTTCTCGGTAATGTTGCAGCGCACGAAATTGGTGCGGCATGGCCTACGGTTGGTGGCCGCGTTCGACATTGCAGAGACGTTATTGAAAACTATTTATGTGCTCCAGGAGTTGAACAAGGATATTTCGACAGGAAGGACAAAATCACCCGAACCCACGCTTGGAGTAAGACGCAGAAGACCGCGCGGCTCTGGCGTAAGGTCAGGCAACGGAGGATAGATAGCACGCGCTCGGGCTTGTCTCTACAGGCCGATCTTGGCGAGGACCTCTTCGACGGCGGTGTAGGGGTCGAGGGTGCGGTCGGCAACGCGGGCGATTAGTTCCTGCATGCGCCCGTTCTGATCGAACTGCTCCAGCGCTCTGGCCGTGAGTCTCTCCTGAAGCAGCGCTCGAAAGGCGCGCTCACTTCGTGCTCGCCCCTTCGTCTTCCGCAGATCACGCTCATCCATGAATGCTTTGTGCTCAAAGAGCGCATC
>NSJM01000119.1 GCA_002634395.1 Candidatus Methylomirabilis sp. | reverse complement strand
TGGAAACAGTTTCTGCTCATGTTGATCGGTGTCGGGACCATCCTCCTGGTCCGGCGCCTTCATGGCTGAAGGGCAACGTGGCCTGTGTGGGCAATGATCTTACTCGAAGGCCTCCCCACCCGTTTGACGACCCGGCGGTATCCGAGACCTATGAGTCCTGGTATACGGGTACCGGAGTTCACGCGGAGGAACTTGAACGACGCGTGCTCGAGCGGCTGATCACCCGATATACATGTGTCCGCAGAGTCTTGGACATCGGCTGCGGCACCGGGCACTGGACCCGCTGGCTGGACAATGCAGGGCCGGCTGTGTACGGAGTGGATCTTTCACGGGCCATGCTGCGCGAAGCTCAGCGCATGGGTACGCGTCGGTGTCTGCAAGCGGACGCGCAGGCCCTGCCGTTTCCGGACAAGACCTTCGATCTGGCGATGATGGTCACGACACTGGAATTCGTTGCGAACCCACTGCGAGCGCTGGAGGAAGCGATCAGGGTCACCCGGAAGGGGGTCATCCTCGGCGTCCTCAATCGTCTGAGCCTGCTCGCGGCACGGCGGCGGTTGTTCGGCGAGAACCTGTGGGCAACAGCACGGTTTTTTAGCGTCCGGGAGCTTGAGCGCCTGGCTCGCCGGGCAGGCGGACGACGAGTTCGAGCCACGGCCTGGCGCACAACTCTCTGGCCCATCGAGGCGGTGCCGGACCTTCCGCTTCCGTGGGGCGGCTTCATCGGGATGGCCGTGTCGCTTGATGGGTCGCAGGAAGAAGAGGGCATCGCATGACAAGGATTGCGGCACAGGTCAGCCTGTATCCGCTTAGACAACCCCATCTGTCTCCGGCCATCGACCAGATGCTCCGAATGTTTGAGCAGCACGGTTTGACGGTGAAGCCCGGCGCCATGAGTACGCTGATTACCGGCAGTGAGATGGAGGTCTTTGACGGGCTCAAAGAGGCGTTCCTGTGGACCATGAGTCAGGGGGAGACGGTGATGGTCGTCACCCTGTCGAACGCCTGTTCAGGACTGGACACCCCTGAAGACACAGGTCCACGCGACCGATGATGTCCGGATAGCACAGCCTGGATGCGCGTCGAAGATGAGAGTATTTCCATCGGCACTGGCAGCGAGCGTGCTGGACGGGGCACGCCAGTTCATCGCCAGGAGCAGCTCGTCGTGATGATCGGGCTGGCCGTGGCCCAGCGGCTATGCTCCGGCTTGCGCTGCGTTCCACCAGGATTCCATGTGTGCCCACTCGTTGACAACGCCGCACGATAGTTGTATGTTTTTAAAAAGGGTGTCCTTATGAACCGGTTGCATCTCAAACCAATCGCGTTCACGCTGGCGGTGGCCGTGCTCCTCCTACTGGGCGCGACCACGGGCGGCGCGTTTGCGCACGAGGTCCAGCACGCGGCCCACCACACGGCCGGTATGCATGCCACGCCCATCTGCGCGTGGATGTGCGCCACGGCCGGCGCGGTCATTACGCCAGCGGTCCAACCGGCTCAGTTCACGCTTGCTCAAGACACCGTACCGCCCTTCCTCAACCCCCTGCGCTCATCTAAGTACTTGTCGCGCCTTCAAGCGCGGGCTCCTCCCGTTCTCTCCTGATCCTATCTCACGCATACCGGGCACGCCACCGGGAATACCCGCATGACTGTTGGGGGGCCGGTTTCCAATTCGTTGAAAAGCGACAACGGTATCACGTTCGGCGCCCTGAGCAGTCAGCCAAGATCAATACGGCATCAGGTAAGTTCCGGAACGATGCAGCCTTCCCTAAGTTGATACATGGTCTGCACAAAGGGCTAGAGAAGAAGTGAGAAAGTCCGCACTCTTCCTTTTGATGGTCACGACGGAAGTCGTCATATTGGGCTTGCTCTTGGTCCATGCGTCTCGCAGTGAAGACACCCAACATGCGATCCTCCAAGAGAAGGTCGCGCTGTTCACGCGGCTCAAGTTGACCGATCTGTGTCTGTTTCCGGAAGCGCGCTATACAAGACATCTGTCGCAAGCCGATTTACATTCCGCGTTCCAGGATCATCCGTTATCCCTGGAACACTTTCCATCGGGGTCGTTCACTGAGCCGCCCAACAATTTTAGAAAGAGCGTTCATGAGGGCCTGGATTGAGAAGCAACAATATCTGATTGATTTCACCCTGTCTTCGCTGATCAGGCGAAAGGTGAAGAATGTCAGCTTGCTGGCGCTCTACACCCTCATCGTCTTTATCCTCGCCTCAGTCATGTTTTTCACCCACTCGATCAAGAAGGAGGCCTCGGTTATTTTGCACGGGTCCCCGGAGATTATTGTGCAGAAAGTGCGAGCCGGGCGACACGAGCTGTTTCCGATTCGTCAGATCGAACAGATGAAAACAATTCGTGGAGTCGCATCGGTGGAGGGCCGCCTCTGGGGTTACTATTTCGATCCCGACGTCGGCGCGAACTACACGTTGCTTGTGCCGGGAACCGGCAGCGAATCGGCCACCCACAATGACGCACCGGCACCGATCGTCGTAGTTGAGGATGACGAGCATGCGGAATCTGCCGATCGGTCCGCCGAACCCCTCTATCGCGTGAACCTGGAGACGTTGAAGCCGGGGACCATGGTGATCGGAGAAGGGATAGCGCGTCTTCGACATGCGGGCACGGGAGACCTTTTGGCATTTCGCGCCTTTGACGGCACGTCGGTCAGCTTGAGAATTGCCGATACGTTTTCGTCAAAGTCCGAACTGGTATCCTCCGATCTCATGGTCGTGACCGAAACCGACTTTCGGCGACTGTTCGGCCTTCCGGTCGATGTCGTGACGGATGTGGTCCTGACGGTCAATAATCCACGAGAGGTCCCAACCGTCGCGACAAAAATCACGAAGATTCTGCCCGATGCCCGACCCATTACCCGAGAGGAGCTGTTGAGAACGTACGATTCGATCTTTAATTGGCGCAGCGGGATGATGCTCGTACTCCTCTCCGCTGCGGTGCTGGCGTTTGTCATCTTTGCCTGGGACAAGGCATCAGGCTTGAGCGCGGCGGAAAAATGGGAGATCGGCGTGCTCAAGGCGATCGGCTGGGAGACCGCAGACATCATCCAGATGAAGTTCTGGGAGGGGACCGTCGTGTCGCTGACGGCCTTTTTCACCGGCGTGATTTTGGCTTATCTCCATGTATTCCTGTTGTCGTCGGTCGTGTTTGAACTGGCGCTTAAAGGGTGGTCGACTCTCTATCCCCAGTTCCAATTGACGCCCTCCGTTAATGCTGCCCAACTCACGACGTTGTTTTTCTTAACGGTCGTCCCCTATATCACCGCCACCATCGTACCCATATGGAGAGCGGCCACGTTGGACCCGGATACGGCGATGCGACGTGTGGGGGACTAACGATGATTGAGTTGATGAACGTGAAAAAGGTGTTCAACGCCGGGAAACCGAGCGAGTTTTCCGCCTTGAATGGGGTCAGCCTGACGATCAGCGCGAATCAGGTCACCGTGCTGGTCGGTCCGAGCGGGTCGGGCAAGACGACCTTGCTCACCATCATCGGCTGTATGGCCAGGCCCTCGGCGGGGCGTATCAGACTCGGCGACCGTGAGATCACCAGTCTTCCGGAACGATTTTTAACCGAGATCAGACGCAGTACGTTCGGCTTTATTTTTCAGCAGCCGAATCTCATCAAAGGGATTACCGCGCTGGAAAATGTCATGTTACCGGCCTATCCGTTGGGACGGCCCCGTGCGGCGCTCAGAGAAAGCGCCATACGATCGCTCGACGCCCTCGGTCTGCGCGAGAAGGCGCTATCGAAGGTCGAATGGCTATCGGGCGGGGAGGCGCAGCGCGTGGCCATCGTGCGGGCCTTAATCAATGATCCGTCCGTCATCATCGCCGATGAACCGACGGCGCATCTTGACAGGAGCTTATCGCATCGCTTTCTGGAGATCGTCGAACAATTCAAAGTGCAAGGGAAAACCGTCCTGATCACCAGCCATGATCCGCTGGTCTATCAGGCAGCGGTGGTGGATCGCGTGGTCAAGCTCAGGGACGGCAGACTCGAGGAGGAGGCATGATACTCCATCCCGCGGTCATTGCCAATGTGGTGGCGTCGCTGATCGTCACCGGGGCGCTCGTGTATGCGGGGTATTACGGCATGCAGATTCTCAGGAAATGGGATCTTCAGAGCGGCGATGAGATCCAGCTTATCATGGAACGTCGAACCTATCTGATTTCGACCATCCTGACCTTTGTGTGTGGCCTCGAACTGATGTCCTTGTTCCTCTACGTGTTTACGGCGAACAATCTGTGCCCGCTGTTCGTCGGTGCGATGTGTGCCGCCGGTACGCTGAATGTCAACCCCTATGGGTATCCCACGCTCCTGCTCAAGATTGTCAGTTTTCTCCTGGCCGGTCTCTGGCTCATCCTCAATCACGCCGACAATCAGGCCTACGATTATCCGCTCATTAAGAAGAAGTATCTTCTGCTGGGGTTCATCGTGCCGCTCAGCATACTGGAAACCGCCTTGCAGGGCGCGTTCTTCCTGAACCTGAAAGCCAATGTCATTACCTCATGCTGCGGCAGCCTCTTCAGCGCTGAGCAGGTCAAGGGGGTTGGATCGGAGCTGGCGGCTCTGCCAATTATCCCGATGATGTGGATCTTTTATCTTGGTATGGCGGTGACGCTGTTGTCCGGGGTGTATTTCTATGTGAAAGGTAAGGGCGGCTATCTCTATTCGGCCTTCACCTTTGCGATGTTTGCAGTGTCCCTCGCTGCAATCATCTCGTTCATCTCTATCTATATTTATGAACTCCCGACCCATCATTGCCCGTTCTGTATCGTGATGGAGGAATACGGATATATCGGCTACCTGCTCTATCTCCCGCTGTTTGGGGGCGCGGTCACAGGAACGGGCATCGGGGTGCTGTTGCCCTTTCGAGGCATAGAGAGTCTGCAATCGATCATTCCGACACTGATCAAACAACTCACCCTAACGTCATTGGCCCTCTACACCGTCTTTACGGCAATTGTGGTGTACAAGATTGTCACATCGAATCTGCTGCTCTAGGCAGGAGACACACATGATCATGAAACACGGACCTACGCTCAATCGTGTTACCACCGCATGGTCGATCATTCTGATCACGGCAATCTTGATCTGTTCGATCGGCATCGCCGATTCGGCTGAACGTCGGCGACGACCCATGACCAGGAGGGACAAGTGCCCGGTATGCGGCATGTTTGTGTACAAATATCCGAAATGGGTCGCCGTCATCGAGTTTACGGACGATTCCGCGCATTTTTATGACGGCGCCAAGGATATGTTCAAACATTTATTCAATGTGTCCAAGTATTCGCCGGGTAAATCGGCTCAGGACATCATGCATATCCATGTGACGGACTACTACGC
>NSJM01000024.1 GCA_002634395.1 Candidatus Methylomirabilis sp. | reverse complement strand
AGAGGGTGTGCTGCCCCGGGACGGGTCCTAAGATGCAGGATTGCCTCGCCCCCTCTTCCCCCCAGGTCAGCGTCGTAATCCCCACCTATAACCGGGCCGGCACCCTGGGACGCGCCATCACGAGCGTTCTCAGTCAAACCTTCCCGGACCTCGAGTGCATCGTCGTAGACGATGGCTCCACGGACCAGACCGTCGCCCTGGTGGAAGGATTCCAGGATCCCCGTCTCCGGCTCCTGCGGCTTCCCGTCAACAAGGGGGTCAGCCACGCGCGCAATGTCGGGATCCAGGCGGCCCGTGGCGAGTGGATCGCCTTCCTGGATAGCGACGATGAGTGGTTGCCCCAGATGCTGGAGCGGCTGACGGTCCGCCTGCGCGAGTGCGGGGACCTCCTGGCGACGGTGGTGTACTGTCGGTGCACGGTGCAAGATGCGCTGACGGCGCGGATGTGGTGTCAACCTCGTGTAGTCTATGGAGGGGACGTCTTTCGGTATCTGCTGAGTGGCTGGCACCCGCCTACGCCATCTGTATTTCTGGTGAAGCGAACCTCGATGTTAGAGGTCGTGGGCTTTGATGAAGAGCTGCCATGTGCCGAAGACTACGATCTGTGGCTGCGCCTGGCCGAGGCACACAACCATTTTGCGGCGGTTGGTGAGCGGTTGGTGATCAAGTATGACTATGGGGATCAACAGATGACGACCAACCCGGAGATCGGAACTCGAGCCGGCGAGATCCTGGATCGCAGGTGGGGACCAGTGATTCAGCGTCATCTTGGATGGGTGGGATATCGCCGATGGAAAAGGAAACGTTGGAGAACTGCCCAGTTGGCGCATTTTAGGCGGATTAAGATGGCAGTCGCTCATGGCCGACGCATGGAGGCCTGGCGAAACTGGGTGGGGATGTGCCGAGTCTTCCCCTATTCGTACTCGATGCGATATGTCTGTGGCGCACTCCTGATGATTGTCCTGGGGTTTCGCGGGTATTACCTCCTGGTGCATGCTGTGGAGGTTGTGCGCGACAGCATCCGTGATCGTCTGGGCGTGGCTGATTCCCTGGCAGGTTTATAAGGACACCAAGCATGACGACCCCCGTGAGTCCTGACGGCGCATCCCCCGATCGATCCCTCAAGACCACTGCCCTCAACCTGCTTACCAGTATCCGGTGGGCGCTTCGCCTCACGTGGTCTACGAGCCCTCTGCTGGTGTCGGGCGTGGTTATCTCGACCTGCGGCAGGGCCCTGATACCGGCCGGCCTTGCGTTGACTGCCAGAGGGCTGATCAATGGACTGGTCGGTCTTTTGAATCGCGGGTCCGATGATTTCTCGGTGTTGATCCCCTGGCTTCTGCTGGGCTTCGGGCTGGCGGCAGTCCAGGCGATGAGCGACGTCACCAGCCGCTACCTGATACAGCGCCTCAATGATGACCTCCACCTCAAAATCACTGCAGACATTCTGACGCACGCAGCCGGTCTGGATATCGCCTTCTTTGAGGATCACCGATTTCACGATGCGATGGAACGCGCCAGACAGGACACGGCCAAGCACTTCTCCCAGTTTCTGATCAGCATCATTGCGGTGGTCAACAACGCGCTCCAGTTGGGTTCGCTGTTGGCCATTCTTATCGTTATCGAGCCGTTCATCGCTGCGATCCTTGCGCCGGTAGCATTGCCCTATCTGTTCTTCCAGGTACAGCTTGCCAAGAGGCGTCATCTCAAGGAGCAGGCCAGGACGACCGGGCGTCGATGGGCAAGTTATTTTGTCCGTCTGCTGACCAGCCCGCAGTCGGCCGCCGAGGTGAGACTGCTCGATCTCGCCCCTTTACTGATCGATCGCTACCGCACACTCGTGACTGAGTTCAGGGACCAGGACCGCAAGTTGCATTGGCGCGGCTTCCTGGAGAGCTCCTCTTTTGCGCTGCTCGCGGCTGTCGTGTTCTATCTGATTTTTGGCTGGGTGGTCTATCGGGCGCTGAAGGCTGGGCTAACGATCGGGGATGTGACCATTTATGCCGGAGCATCTTCCGTCCTGCGCAGTAATCTGGCGAACGTCATCCAGTCTATGAGCAGTGCCGTCGAACATGCGCTGTTCGTCTCCAACCTGAAGGAGTTCCTGAATATCCGACCATGGATTCAGGACACCGGGAGTACGGTCCCGGTGTCTCGGCAGGGCGGGATTGAGTTTACGCATGTCTCATTTTACTACCCAGGGTCAAGCCAGTTGACCTTGTCGGATGTCTCTTTCCGGATCGAGCCGGGTGAAACCGTGGCCTTGGTTGGAGAGAACGGGGCCGGCAAGACGACGCTGGTGAAACTGATTGCCCGGTTGTATGACCCGGACAACGGGTGTATCACCCTGGACGGGGTTGATATTCGGGAGCTACCAGTGTCTTACCTGTACAGCCAGCTTGCCTGTGTGCTGCAGGGATTCGGACGGTATGAGGCCACGGCCGCCGACAACATTGCGTACGGGGACTGGCGACGCCTCTTGCACGACCAGGACCAGGTCAAAGAGATTGCCAGAGAGGCGAATATACAGGAGATGATTGAGGATATGCCTCAAGCGTACGAGACCATGCTGGGCAAGATGTTTGGCAAGTACGACCTATCGGCGGGTCAGTGGCAACAGCTTGCGGTGGCGCGTGCGTTCGCCCGGGATGCCTGTGTGTTGATCCTGGACGAACCCACGGCGAGCCTGGATGCGCGGGCTGAGCATGCGATCTTCTCCCGCTTCCGAGAGCTGCTCAAGGGCCGCACAACGATTCTCATCTCTCATCGGTTTTCTACGGTCTCTATAGCCGACCGGATCCTGGTGCTGGATCAGGGGAGGCTGATTGAACAGGGGACCCACCAGGAACTGATGACCCTCAACGGTCACTACGCGACCCTCTACAAGCTGCATGAGCGCCAGATCTATTCCCGATAGTCCTGCTCGCAGTCTTAGACGCGCATCCGCCGTGATGTTCTCTTCATCAGAGTAAACAACCATCAGCTCTCAGCAGTCCTGTTGCAACCATTGCGTCGGTTCTCGGTTCCCTCCAACGGACTGGACTGGGTCCTCAAAAAATATTGCTCCACCTCAGGGTCGACCGGCCTGCCCAGCAACCCATCCAGGTAGCCCTTGAACTTCATAGCGACCGCATGTTGGTTGCCGCGGCGCCATTCCCGCAGATATGCGAAAGGCAGACTCAATGCTGCGCAAGTGAGGGCGCTCGCCCAGTGCCAGGGCCGCCCATGCGCCTTCAGAAACAGGATCGTGCTTCGACCTCTGAAGTAGGCTCGGCTTGGCGTATACCCGCCGCCGGTGCTGGCCGAGACCTTGTGCCACAGACTCGCCTGAGTGACGACCACCCTTCTGAATCCGGCCTTGGCTGCTCGGTAGCAAAACTCCGAATCGTTGCACACCATGAAATAGTGCGGATTGAAGCGGCCGATCGTCTCGAACACGCGCCGTTTGACCAGCATGCAGCAGCCTGGGAGGGCATCGACATGCTCGATACCCTCCGTAAACTCGTGTGCGACAAGGCGGTCCTTCAGCCGCAGCCGGCTGATCACCTCCCGGAAAATAAAATGAGATCCTGCACTCCAGATTCGCTGTGGGTCAGAGTGATAGTAAACAATCGGCCCGACGATCCCGAGGGTGCTATCTTTTTCTGTCGCCGCGACTAGTTTGTCCAGTAGGCTGGGCTCTGCCGTCACGTCGTTGTCGAGGAAGAGGACATAGTCGACATCGGGCTGCTGCAGAATTGCCTCAAGTCCAAGGTTCCTGCCTCCCGCGACCCCAAGATTCGCGGGTGGAGTGATCAGGCGGACTGTCGGGAAAGCGGTGGCGATGGCCTCACGTGAGCCATCGGTTGAGCCGTTGTCAACCAGCACGACCTCGAAGTTACTGTACTGGAGCCGCTGGATGCTCTCCAGCGTCTCCAGCGTATCGCGTATCCCGTTCCAGTTCAGGATGAGGATGGCGACCCGCGGTTGAGACCCGTGTTGTGATACCCTCATTCCCGATCTTTCTCCTGCCGTCATGTGTCAGCCCCACCCTTTCCGGGGCAGCGCCAGGCATTGCCAGAAGCCGACATTTGATTTGTTTCAAGCGTGTGATGACGCGTAACCCTTACGGGTGGGGTTGGACAAGCGAAATGGATCCTCATCCGTCCTGAAAACTTATCTGTATAGTAAGTAGGCTTCAGATCACCGTCAAGACCCATTTGGTCGGATAGCGACTGAATTTGCTTGACAGTCCGAGGACCCGCCTGATAGACGAATGGCACTGCTGTACGCTAGGCGATTTCCGTAATGCATGGGTGGGCCGGAGAGTGATGACTGTTTCTGGAGCGCTCTTCGGCTCTCAGGTCGTGGTGTGCGCGTGTGTTGCGAGAGGTTCCGACGCCCCATGAACGTTGCTGTCATTATCCCGCTCTGGAACGGATCCGCGTGGATCGGCCAGTGCCTTGACTCGGTCCTGGCTCAAATGCTTCGTCCCCGCGAGGTCGTTGTAGTCGACGACGGGTCCTCCGACGGGTCGCCTGATATCGTTCGGGGCTATCCAGAGGTTCTGCTGCTTAAAAACCCAAACAAGGGCAGCTCCGGTGCCAGGAACTTCGGCCTCGCCCATACGAGTGCCCCGCTCGTTGCCTTCCTGGATCAAGACGATCTGTGGCATGAGACTCACCTGAAGTTACTGTGCGAGGTCCTGTGGCGGGTACCCGACCTTCCGGCCGCCGTAGCATCCACCTCACCCTTTTGTGACGGGGAGCGACCGCGCTTCAACGTGACACACACCGCAGCCGAGCCGCTCGATCCGTGGGTGAGCTACCCCTTTCACGACTCACTGGGGCTGCCAACCCCTTCGGCCGTGCTCATGCGACGGGCGGCACTGCACGAAGTCGGCGACTGGGACTCGACCTACTTAGGTGCCGTCGATTACTACTTATGGCTGCGACTCTCGGAAAAACGACCTCTCATGCGGCTCGCGGCAACCACCGTCGGCTATCGCCAGTACGCCGCCTCTCAAAAAAACAGGCTTCGCTTGTCCGATGGACTCGGATACTTCCACCGAAAAACGCGGGCATCCGCTGATGCGCTTGAACATCGATTGCCCTGGGTCAGCAGCCAGGCGGAAAGGGCGATCCTCCAAAGACGACGGGATGCTGCTCTCGGCGTCTATTCGCTGGCCGAGGCTTTCGTCGTGTGTGACCAGGCGGGCGTAATTCAGGCCGCCCGTCGGATGGAAACGCTGTTGGCAAACGAGTCGGCAGTGTTTCGCCAACGCGCATTCAGAACATTAGCGTGGTTTCTAGGTCCCAGCGCCGATGCTGCCGATGAATCAAAGGGGCGCACAACGCTCCTGAACGATCTCTATCAGGTATGGCCACCAGATGCGGCGCACACTCGCGGGACGTTGCGCGAGCTCCTGGGTCTGCAAAAAGTTCACCTGTTTTCTGTCGTCACTCCCCTGTTCCTGGAATCATCCTGGCCACAAAGGTCCGCTATGCTGCTGAGGGCGTTCCGCAGAAAGATCCGAGCGTTGACAAACCCGCCGAAGGCCCCGTTTCAATGAACGGCGTCCGCGTGCTGTTTTCACCCGACCGCTCGAGCGGATCGTTGCAGCCGAATGAAGAGACCGCCCATGAACGCGAAAGGAAGAAGCTTGTATCTTTTCCTGATTCTCTTCATCAACTGAGCGCCTCTTCGAGTGCCTGAGAGACTGCCAGCACATCGGCCTCAGTAACCCGCACGGAGAACGGAAGCGACAAGGTGGTCCGGCCGAACTCCTCCGCCCCGGGTAGAGAAGAACCGAGCGAATTCCCGTAATATGGCTCCTGATGAAGCGGCCGGTAGTGTATGCCCGTTCCGATGCCGCCCTCCCACATTCTCGCGCGCACCTGGTCGCGGTCTATGGCGGCAGGGAGACGAACCTGGTAGAGGTGCATTGCGTGCACGGATCGCTCACCCCATCGAGGCGGTTGCGAGATGGGAAGATGGCGCAACATGGAATCGTAGAGGGTCCAGAGGGTCGCCCGCTTCGTCTGGAACTCCTCGAACCTTGCAAGCTGTGGAAGGAGCATCGCCGCCGCGAGGTCGGGCATCTTGCAGTTAAGCCCCGCAGAGACAACCTCGTAATCGCGCGCAAAGGAGAACCGTTCCCAGGAGCCGCGGCTCACCCCGCCATGCGCGAGAAGACGCACCGCCGAAGCGAGGTGTTCGTCGTTCGTGATGACTGCGCCTCCCTCCGCCGCTGCGATGTTTTTTGCACGGTTGAAGCTGAAGACACCGGCGACCCCGAACGTTCCGGTCGCTCTACCCTTCCACGATGCTCCGAATGCGTGCGAGGCATCCTCCACGACGGGAATGCTGTGACGCTGGGCGATCTCCATGATCGCGTCCATGTCGCAGGTCCGACCGGCGAGATGCACGGGGAGGATCGCTCGCGTGTGCGGGGTGATGGCCCCGGCGACCGCATGAGGATCGAGGTTCCCCGTACGGGGATCAACATCAGCGAAAACAGGTTGAGCTCCGGCCAGCTCGATCGCCCCAGGGACGGAGGCCCAACAGATCGGACTCGTGACTACCTCATCGACCCGCTCTGTCGACTGATCGATCTTGAGCGCCATGAGCACCAGGTGAATGCCGGCCGTTGCCGACGAGACGGCCACACAGTGCTTTGCGCCGGTGCGCCGCTTGACCTCGGCCTCGAGGCGTTCGACGCGCGGTCCGGCCTGCCACCACCCCGATCGAAGACACGCCACGACCTCTGCGATCATGTCGTCATCCAGGTATGGAGCGCCGAAGACAATCGGCTCTTTCATTAGGTCAGCTCCTTTTTGTGTGTTGCCGGGACGCCGGCGACCATGACGGCCGACGGGACGTCTGCGATGACAACCGCCCCGGCGGCAACCACTGCGCCCTCTCCGATCGTCATATCTTCGATCACGGTTGCACCCGCGCAGATGCGCGCACCGCGCTTGACCCTGGAATACCCGCAGATAGTCGCACGCGGTCCAATCACCGCGTACTCCTCGATCTCGACGTCATGACCCACCATCGCCTCGCGATGGACGAACACGTGGTTGCCGATCCTTGCATATGGTCCGATTGCAGCGCCCGCATCCAGGACGCTGCCCTCATAGAGGAAGGCCGTGGGCGAGAGGATCGCTGCCGGATGGATCAGCCGTTCGAATTCGGTCTCGAACCGAAGCTTCAGGCTTGTGATGAGCGGCTGCATCTTGGCGCCGGAAAAGCCCACGATGTAGTGGGTATTTTCCGTTGGCGCCCATTCCTCGAGGCGAACACGGTCGATCGGATAGGGGATTCTCGCCAGGCGCTCGTTGAGCGACAGCCGTCCAGGGTACACGGGTTCCGGCATGTTCTCGACAATCTGCGTGAGGCGACCTTGGCGCGCATGGATGATGTCGAGAAGATTGCCCAGGAAGTGACTGTGGCCGAACATGACGTATGGAATGCTCACCGGTGATCGCCCCTCAGTGGCGGTGTGTCAGTGATGTTGACTGCTCAGACCTCGATCTATTTCCCAGCATCATGCGCTGGTTTCGCCCCTGGCCGGGCGGTATCCGGCATTATCAGAAGCTGACGGCTGATCTCTTCCAAATGCGTGACGACGCGAACTCCCTGTATCGGGGGGACGGGGGAAGGACCACCCGTCTCGATAGCCGCGTAAAAGGCCTGGATCAGCGAACGAAGTCCTGGCCATCCTCGCGCGCGGCCTGTCAGGACCTGACACGCATTCCGTCCGGCGCCAAGCAGGAGCTGGGTGCTGACGTCCAGGACTGCGCGCCCCTTCCTGAGCCAGCGATGACCGCTAAACGGCCGGGTCTCAACGAGTATTTCGTTTATCAGATCAACCTCGAGGGTGCGCTCCGTGCCGAAGAGGGTGAGCCGGTGTTGGAAAGGGGCGGTATCGGTAGAGAGAGTAAGCGTACTGACCCCCTCGGCGTGTTGCGTCGCGACACGGACCTCCCTCACCTTCTGGCGGCTGGCGTGGGGATGACCCACCGCCCGGATGGCCAGGGGCTCTCCCAGAAAGAGCTGTGAAAGGTACAGCGGATGGGACATGTCGTTGATCCACGGTCCGGACGGCAGATCAGCGACCCAGGGGGGCGAGCCTGGAAGGCACCCATGAAAGACATCAAGACCAACGAGTCGGCCCAGGCGGCCTGCAACAACACGAGCATGGGCTTCGCGGACAACAGGCTCGAAGAGGTGATTATGACCGACGGTCAGAATGCGGTCATGCTGTGTAGCCGCGTCGAGCATCTGCTCCGCCTCCTTGGCTGTGAGGGCCATCGGCTTTTCGACAAGCACGTGACAGCCCGCATGGAGGGCTGTACAGGCTAAGGGGGCATGAGTAGTCGGCGGGGTGAGGATATGCACGGCATCGACCCGGGTGCGCTCCAGCAATTCCTCCAGACGTGAAGCCGCCTGCTCGATGGAATAGTTTGCTGCGATGGCTCTCGCCCTGTCAGGATTGGGATCGACCACCCCTACGATAGAGACCCCATTCAGTTCCCTCACAATGCGGCAGTGGTTCTCCCCCATCCGCCCACAGCCGACGATCCCCACTCTGATCATACGGTGCGCTCTGTGACAGCCCGACAGGCCAGCAGGAGGGCCTGTCGGGCTGAGGCGGCTTCCAGGCTCCGGAGGCAGTCAAGGTAGGGTCCAGGACACTTATAGCGTGCCGGGGTGTGTTCGCATGGTGAACAGGGCAGTGGCTGTCGTATGGCCATCAATTCTTCCGCGAATGTATGTAATCGGAGCTCAGGGGCCGTTGGGCCGAACGCCGCAATGGCCGGGGTTCCGACAAGACGGGCCATGTGAAGGCTCCCCCCGTCGTTGGTCAGCAGGAACCTGGTCCCCGCAAGGAGCCCCAGCATCTGACGGATGGTTGTAGACCCGACAAGACTCATGGCCTGTGTGTCGGGAAGACCACGGAGTAGATCCTCAGCAATCTTCCTGTACTGTGCAACGCCGGTCAGGACCACCGGCAGGCCGCCTTCATGTACGATAATGTCGATACACTCTCGAAAAAATCTGAGAGAGGCGTCTCTGCGAGGATCGCTGGTCCATGGCGCAACCGTGACATAGGACGGCCATGGTATCAGGGCTTGCGCCTCCTGCGCAAGCCCTGCTTTGAGTCCTTCGGTGAACGTGGCGCGAGCGCCGTTCCCGGACAGACCGAGTCGACTAGCAAACTGGAGATAATCCCGCATCTGGTTGCCGGTAGTGGGGAGGTGCTCGAAGGTGGAGGTGGATCGAGGGCCCATCCCTCGAGGATGGCAGTACAGGACACGACCGGCTCGTAGCAGGCCGAGTCGCGTGCCGTAGGCCATCACCAGCTTTCCATAGATCGCCACGACATCGGCCTGGAGATCGGATACTGCCCGGCACATAAGGAGGTGCCGGAGGGGCTGGCGCAGGAAGACCAGGCCCTCATCCACAAGCAGATACCCGTCCAACAGGCGATCATGGTGCAGCAGCTCGGCGAGCTCGGCATATGCGGACGGGATGACGGGGAGTGCCTTGAACTGGGATCGGAGCGCGTCGAAGAGCGGGAGCGCCATCAGGAGATCACCGATTCCGGTATAGGTGATGAAGATCAGCAGCGGCCGGGTAGCCGCCTCAGACCCACGTACTTCGGGTTCCGGCTTCATCAAGAGTCGCATCATCTCCTCCGTGACGGTGATCCGGACGGCTCCATCAGTCTTGGGTACCAGGGAACACGTTCGTAGGATCGTCCGAGTACGGGTAAAAACTTACCCTGTGCCGGATCGAGGAACAGTCGAACTGATCTTTTACCTGCTGTGATTACACCTAACACTTTCTGTAGTCCCAAGCACCTGTTCGATACACCCTGTCACCCAAACAACGTCATGAAAGGCCGAGGCCGATGGTGTCTCGGGCTCGTCATGACATTTGGTTGTTAGCCTCTTATAGGCTGAGATTCCGCCGCCAGCTCCAGGGTCCGTACCAGATCCGTCCACGAGAACCGTTGCTGTTGCGCGATATGTTGGCGAAGCCTCGGCTCCATGCTTTCTTCGAAGAAGCGAATAATTGCTTCCGCCAACGCGGTTGGATTGCGCGGTTCGACGAGCAGGCCGGTTTCGCCGTCACGGACCGCCTCCGGCAGCCCGCCCACACGCGTGGCCAGTACCGGCCGCTCGAATGCAAAGGCGATCGGGACGATAGCGCTTTGCGTGGCCGATTCGTAGGGAAGGACGACCAAGTCGGCGGCGGAGAAGTAGAGGCTGACCTCATCGTCCGGAACGAAGCGATCGATGATTCGCACATTCGATGCGAGACCTAAGTCGCTGATGAGTGTCAGACAGCGGTCCTTCCCCTCGTAGAACTCTCCGACCACGAGGAGGGTGCAGTTTACCTTTTTGAGCACGAGGGGCATCGCCTCAAGTAACCGTGGAAGGCCCTTGTAGCGGCGGATCAGGCCGAAAAAGAGGAGGGTGTTCCCGGAAAGGCCAAGACGACTCTTCGCCTGCTCCTTATCGATTGGTTCTCCGAATCCTTGCCCCGGAGGTTGGGGGACCAATAGGGTGTGGCCTCGCAGGTTGAGCGAGACCAGGTCTCGTCGGTCCGTCTCCGAGTGGACCAGCCACGCATCGCCCGAGGCCAGGGCGAATCTCGTCAGTCCGTCCGCCCAGGGAAATCGTTCGTGCGGAACAACATTGTGACAGATGAAGATGACGCCGGCGCGGGATCGTCTTCTGGCCAGGCGCACTGTCGTGCCGAGCGATGGACCGAAAAACGGGTTCCACCAGTGCGCAATAACCAGGTCGGGAGCGATCTCAGCGATCCGGCGGCCGGCGCGAAACCAGCTCGGCGGGTTGATCGAGTCGAGCATCGCCTCTGCTGTGAATTCTGGAGGCGAAGGGTTACAGTCGAATTGCGTCCGCCCCGGGAACAGCAAGGTTGGATACTGACGGGAGAATGAGATAAGGGTAACTTCATGGCGATCGGCAAGAGCCAATGCCAACTGGTGATTGTAATGACTGATGCCGCCTCTCAATGGGGGCGCCGGGCCCAATAGGCAGATTTTCATTTCTCTGGTCCTTAAAGGATGTACTGTAGCGGCTGAGCCATCAGAAATCAATACAGCATTCCTTCCTCCCGTCAAGGATAGGACGGATTCGTCAAAGAATAGGCGAGGGGAGTAAAAAAGACTTGACAGACGAAAAGGAGGCATGATATGAATGCCGCGATCATCTGTTTTATTGGATTAGTAGATGACCATTTCTCAGAAATATTGCTGTATATTGTGGGGGCGAAGGGAGGCGATAGGTCGGAGGGGGTCAGTAGCTTCTGGCGTCGCGTGAGAATGCGTAGGTTCGTGTCGCAAGGTGGTACTCAACATTGAAGGGTATGCCCTACAGACCGTGGGCAAGGAGGAGCAAGGATGAGTTCTAGAACAAGTCTCGCTTACAGTAAGAAGCTGGTTCTCTTCTGGCTAATTCCATTACTCCTTGCAAGCTGGGCTATGGCTTTGCCGGCTACGGCGGATATGGCATCGACCAGCGCCATCGCGAGTGATGGAACTTTTTATTGGGTGCAGGGTAATGACAACCTAACGGGTAAACTGAGGGTAACCACGGTCGCGCTTGGTGCGGCCAACACCACTGTGATAGGAGTGTCGGCCGCCTCTCAGGGCTCAACCCTCACGGCGAGTGGGACGGTATCTCCCGCCGGTTCCCTTTTCGCCACAACAAGCGCTAAGCGGTCAGCTATTTTGAACGGCTGCGACCTCAACGCGGCAACTTTCAATGCGGCAGGAAGCGGGAGCCTCACTGTGAATGGGACGACCATCAGCGGATTCTCTGATCCGGCACTCACCCCGCTCAATACTCTTGGATACCAGGCGGGAAGCGCGCAGTACGGCGTCAATACAGCTGCGCCCACGACATCGGTTGCTAATGGTGCCCCTACAGGCTCTGTGACGGACGGGTTTACTTTGGACTCAGCGCAATGTGTTGTGTACGTCATTAACAGCGCGACCCTGGGAGGACCAGGACTGACCATCAATGCGGCGGGTGCGGGTGGCGGTTTTCTGGATAATGACGGTACAACGTTCACGAGCTCGAGCTCGAAAAATGACAACAAGGGGGTGACATTCCCCACCACCACGACGACGACCACGACCACCACCACGACGACGACCGTACCAAGGGTACCGACGGTCGGCAACTGGGGGATGATGATTCTTGGGGTGGCGTTCCTGGGCGCGATGGCCTGGATGATGAAAGCCCGAAAAGCTCACCTGCAATAGTCGACACACTGACGCGGGTTACGTGGTAATCGCGAGAACGGGGCGTTAAGCCCCGTTCTCGCTTTTTGGAGCGCGGTCATGCTGGACGTTCACGAATCCCGACGTACAGCCTCGGCCGAACCCAACGCAGTTCCGACGAGAAGATATCCCGGATGGGTCGAAAGAGGGAGTACGCTCTTGGCCCTCCTGCTGACCTACGGAATCCTTCTCTGGTACCTTACACCCTCACTCCTGCTCAAGCCGACTATTACCGCAGGCGGCGACACCGTCGCTCACTATGTCGCGGCAAGATATCTGCGGGATTACCTCCTGCCTAATGGAAAGCTCGTCGGCTGGATGCCGGGTAACTTCGCCGGTTATCCCCTCTTTCTCTTCTATTTTCCCCTCGCCTTTCTGCTGATCGCCGGTTTCAGTCTTCTTATCTCATTTCCTATCGCATTTAAGCTGGGGACTGTCGCCGGAACCTTCGGACTTCCGATCGCCTCCCTCGTTGCGCTTCGCTGGATCGGCTGTCCGTTTCCCATTCCTGCCCTCGGCGCCGTCCTGACACTTCCATTCCTACTGAACGCAGGCAATAGTATGTGGGGCGGCAATATTCCGAGTACGTTGGCCGGCGAGTTCTCCCATAGCCTATCACTGGTGCTCGTTGTGTTATTCATGGGCGCGCTCTACCGTGGTGTCCGGGCACGACGGTACGCCGGCTGGTGTGCCGTACTCTTCGCTCTCACCGGGTTAGCGCACGGCTACGGGATGGTAATTGCGACAGGGCTCGGACTGTACTTTATCGCTGTGACCTCGGAGTTTCGGGCTACGTTCCTGTACCTGGCGCGGGTCTATGTGATGGGCGGACTGTTACTGGGATTCTGGTTGGTTCCGCTCGTCTGGTATCTCCCCTATACTACCGGGTTCCCCATCACGTGGGCATTTACATCTATCCTGGAGACCGTTCCGGTCGTGCTATGGCCTATTATTGTCATTGCGGCGGTTACGGTAGGCGTGACAGTGCGGGACAAGTTCGCCGACAAGGGGTGGCTTCGAATTGTCTACTTCCTGACCTACCCTGTGGTGCTATCGGTCACGCTGTACTTTGTCTCGCCATGGCTGAACCTTGTAGATGTCAGGTTCCTGGCCTTCGCTCAGTTTTTTCTTGTGCTCCTGGCGGCGGCTGGAATCGGTCGTATTCTAATCGGGTTGCCGCCGTCGATCAGGCGAGCGGCGCCCCCAATTATTGCCGCGATGACCATTGCATGGGTTATGCCTCAGGTGTCGTTTATCCCCAAATGGATCCAATGGAACTATGAAGGGATGGAGCACACACCGTGGTGGCGATACTTTCTTGTCGTCAATTCTATTGCGCTACCAGGCGGCCCCCACAGTCCCAGAGTCGTGTATCAGCATTCGGTTCTCCATGATAAGGCCGGTACGATCAGGGCATTCGAGGCCTTACCGCTCTTCTCGGGACGTTCCACTTTGGAAGGGGCATATATGCAATCTTCCCCGACCTCCCCGTTCGTATTCTACATCCAGTCCGAACTGACGGACACGCCTTCTTGTCCCTTTGTTCCCTATAAATGTTCGCCATTCGACCCGGAACGAGCCCTCCGCCATCTGGAGCTGTTCAACGTGAAGGAGGTCATTGCCGTTACCGATAAGGTCAAGGCAGCCCTGAGTTCGAATCCGGGGTACCGCGAGGAGAGCGAAATCGGACCATACAAGATCTTTCAGGTCCGTCAAGGTAACGGTCAGTATGTTGTACCGCTTCGATACCAGCCTGCCCTCGTCACTGATGGGGACTGGAAGCGGCTCACGTATGACTGGTTCCAGAAACCTGAATGGTTGGAGGTGCCGCTGCTCTTCCCGCGACCCGGCGATCCGATACCGCCGGGAACCGTGCCGTTCCGTGGCTTAGATGAGGGACCTATGACACAGGCCCTTTCTCCAGAATGCCACGTAAAAGACGCCATGGGGTATGAGGAGGTTCGGTTTGAGACCGAGTGCCCTGGTCGTCCGCACCTGATTAAGGTCTCGTATCACCCGAAATGGCATGTTGAGGGCGCCGATCTGATCTATCTGGTGTCGCCGGCATTCATGTTGGTCTATCCCACGGCTGGGCACGTCCGGCTCGTTTTCGGAAACCGCTGGCCTGATTATGCCGGACGCGCCGCCACAGCAGTTGGGATCACGTGGCTCCTTGCGGAAGCGCTTGTGTTTCTTTCGAGGAAAAGATACAGTTCCTTAGAAAATCCCTCCTAACCTCCCTTTTCCAAAGGGAGGAATAAATTCCCTCTTTGGCAAAGAGGGGCAAGGGAAGATTTCAGAATAAATGTTTAACATAATGAAATGAGGTGACCTCAGCATGCCAGGAAGGCGACTGAAGGTCCTGCTGGTCAATCCAAGCTGGGACGGGCTGGTAAGTCGAAAAGGCCGCCGATTCAATAGGACTTGGCCTCCCCTTGACCTGCTCAACTGTGCAGCGATCCTGGAGCAGGACGGGCTGAGCGTTAGCCTTATCGACGCTCGCGCCACACCCACCCCGCTGGACGCGATTCGAGATGCCGCCGCACGTCACGACCTGGTCTTCGTGACCTCGTCGCCGATCGATCGGTGGCAATGCCCCAACCTTGACCTGGGCCCATTCCTTGCCGTGACAAACCTGGTGGAATCCGACAAGCTGTACGTGATGGGGACGCATGGGACCGTTGCGCCAGGCGAGCTGCTCACCATGACGCACGCGCGGGCCGTGATCCGAGGCGAGCCGGAGCTGGCGGTCCGAGCGCTCTGCGAGGGCAAAAATCCTTCTGAGGTGCCGGGTGTTACCTATCTGCAAGGGGGCGCGATCGTCAACAATCCGGAAGGGAATCCCGTCGATCTCACGACTCTGCCGCTGCCCGCTTTTCATCTCCTCGACCTTCGTCACTACCGATACGAAGTTCTCGGCGGCAGGTTTGCTCTGCTTGAAGCGACGCGCGGTTGTCACCATCGATGTTCTTTCTGTCTCCTCAAGATGTACGGCAAAGGCTACCGCAAGAAAGATCCTGAGCAGGTTATCCGTGAGGTGACGTATCTGGTTCGAGAGGCAGGAGCCGAGACAGGCTACTTTATCGATCTGGAGTTCACTGCGGTCCGTGACGACGTCTGGGATCTGTGTGAACGACTGGCGTCAGCCAAGTTGCCCTTCGAGTGGGCGTGCCAGACCAGGGCCGATTATGTCGATGGGCCGCTTCTGCAATTGATGAAGCGCGCCGGCTGTCGGCTGATCCACTTTGGCGTGGAGAGCGGCTCAGCCAGAGTCCTGGCCGAAACGAATAAGCGGATTACCCTTGAGCAGATCGAGCGAGGAATTGCGGAGACAAAGCAGTCAGGGATCGATCAGGTCTGTTTCTTCATGTTCGGCTTCCCAGGGGAGACCGCCGAGGATATGGAGGCGACGATTGCGTTTGCCAAGCGGCTGAACCCAACCTATGCGTCGTTTCATACCGTGACTCCCTACCTGGGTACGAAGCTGTATGAGATAAGCGGCGCCTCGGAACTGTTCCCAGAAGTCCTGGGTAAGGAACATGATCCCCGTCTCCTTCAGGCCGTCGCCGACCGGGCCTTTCGTGAGTTCTACCTGCGGCCGGCGGTACTCTGGTCCAGACTTCGCAGGGCAGACCTTCATCTTTGGCGCCGACAGGCCGCACTGTTCTGGGACTACGTGCGACCAGTGTTCTCCTAGGCCCGTTCCGCCATGTCCCAGGACCTGCGTGATACTCGCCAACGCCGTGCTCCACTGACATTCATCATCCCGGCGTATAACGAAGAAGCTATTCTTGCCGCGAACGTCGACCGCCTCAGGCGCTACCTGAAGGACCGGGAGATTGTGGAGTACGAAATGCTCCTGGTGAGCAACGGCTCGACCGATCGGACCGTCGAGATCGCCAGGGCCTGTGCGGTGGGATGTACGGACCTCACAGTTATTGAATTACCACAGCGCGGGGTGGGCCGCGCATTCAAGGCCGGGATGACGCGCGCGCAATATGACCGGGTGGTGTGTCTCGATCTCGACCTCACCATCGATCTCGACTTCATCACGACTGCGGCGGTCGCCCTCGAAACGGCGGACATCGTCATCGGCTCCAAGCAGACCGGAGGTCAGCAGCGCTCGTGGGTCCGACAAATGGCAAGCGCGGCGTTCATCGCCTGCACACGCCGGTTGCTTCACCTTTCGTTTACGGACTACTCGATCGGCGCCAAGGCATTTCGAACCGACTTCATGCGGCCATATCTCCCTCATCTTGCCGACCAGAGCGCCTATATCCTGCAGCTCATCACCTGGGGTCAACGCGATGGCGTTACCATTACCGAAATTCCGGTGTGGTGCGACGATCGGCGAAAGAGCCGGTTCAACCTCCTCCACGAGGGCCTCTATCGCTTCGGCAGCCTGTTCCTGCTGTGGCTTCAAGAACGAGTGATAAGAGCCATCAGGAGGGAACAGGGAAGGCGTCCGGGCTAGGGCCTTTCTAGCGCATTGAGACGCGCCCAAGTCGGTAGGGAGGGAGAATGAGCCGAGGGCTTTCAGTGATTGTGGGCAAACCCCTCCCCCCCCATGAGAGATTGGAGAAGGGGGTATTGACAACTTGGCCTCACATGGTGTATTTAGAATCCTGCTAGCCGTATTACTTCTCCCCCCGGTCACGTAAGGGAAGAGAGAAAGCGATGGAGCAATATTTTGACGTACGCAAGCCCGTAGTCAGGGCATATGCCACCTTTCTGGTGTGCATCGTCCTCCTGTACACGCTCCTGCGAACAAACGTCATGCGAGAGATTATCGGACAGCCGTTGGCGCTGGCGTTTGCCGTAGTCAGCGGGTTCATCCTCAACCTTCTTTCCCTCCAGGCCACGACCTCGGGAACTATTCTCCGAATTGAGGGGTTTGCGGCTCAGATTGACGATGTATGCACCGGAATTTTTGTTGTGGCGATCTATCTGTCCGCTGTCCTGGCTTATCCGAGTCGGGTGAAGGAGAAATTGAAGGGGCTTCTGCTTGGAGTATCGGTGATTCTCACCTTAAACCTCATCAGGGTAGTCAGTCTCATGTATATCGGCCGCTTCTTCCCGTCATTCTTTGAGACGGCCCATCTGTTGGTCTGGCAATCGCTGATTATCTTTTTTGCCCTCCTTGTATGGCTGTACTGGACGGCGCGCTTCGTCAGTGTTCCCAAACACTAAAGCGCTTCTTACGTTCGCCGGCCGGTTTCTTGTAAGCTTCTGCCTCGCTCTACCGCTTTGGTTTCTCGTGACGCCGGCGTATAACCGCTTTCTCGCATCCAGCGCGAATATCGTACTACCTCTTATCGAAAGCGCTCCTGCGCCAAGGCTTGTGGGTTGGGAGCACGACATCCTTCTGGTACGTCCCGGTTCGACTTCAGGGGATGGCATGACGATCCAGGGATTCAAAGGAAACCTGACTCATTTTAATCTGATCCTCATGGTTGCCCTCGTTTTTTCACTCCGGCGCATCGATTGGCGATCGCGATGCAAGATGTTGGCGATCGCGTTAGGGATTCTGCTGATCGCTCATCTGGCGTACCTTCTGATTGGCGTCAAGTTCTTTGAGCAACCGGACCTGGAGGCGTTCCAGGGGTCGAGCGGCCGCCTGTACGTGTGGGGGATCAACTTTTACCTGTCGATGGCGAGTCAACTGCTGCCGTTCGTGATCGGGTTGTTACTCTACCGGTTTGTTGTCCAGTCCCATGACCGGCAGGGGCTGCCCTTGGGGCCGGAGATGCGCGTCGGTGGGGAAGAAGAAGCTGAGGCGCGAATCAAGGGTACGCGCGGAGCGCAAGGAAAAGAAAGACGGAGAGCGGACAAGGGAAAGCGGTGAAAGACCTTGACGCGCTCCGCGTCAATGGGTTATTAGAAGACAGACACTGCCTGCCGGCAACGACGTCGTTCAGCGGGCGTGAATCGACCATACAGGAGGGTGGAACAGGTGCGGTGCTGTTGTGGAGGCGTGACGAGGCGGGATGTACTTCGGTACGCCGTGCTCGGCGGGGGCGCGCTGCTGACCAGACCCCTTCACGCGTTGGCGGCCGCCGAACCGGGGACGGTCGGTCGCAAGCAGGTGGATACGCTGCCAAAGGCCAAGCAGGCGATGCGCGACCTGATCCGTCGTTACGCCTCGGTCAAGGATCATCCGTGGGCCATGATGCACGGCGTACGGGCCCTCGGCAAGGGGTTCATGCTCGACGAAGGCCCGGCCGTCGACTACCTCTGCTCGCATTTCCTCGAGATGCAAACGGTCCGGGGGCGGTCATACCTGACGATGGCAGGCAGCGCCGAGGGCCATTTCAACACGCTATTGAAAACACTGCTGGAGGCCGGGGTCGGCTTGGATCATTCTTTTGTCGTCCAGGGTCGTCGGCAGACAGTGGGTGATCTTTTATCCACCGGGAAAACACTCTTTGTCTTCGACACGGCATTAAGTCCTCTGGACGATACGAGAGACGAGGCTGCGTGGAGCGTGATCGCCTTCTCGATCACGATGCCGCCGGACAAGGCCGTCTGGAAGAACGCCGCGAATCAGGAGATCAGGCTCCACGATGTGATCGCCTCCCTCTTCAAGGCCGTGGAGCAGGGGTCGGCCGAGTACGCCACGGCGATGCAGCAGGGGATCATGCCGGCCCAGAGGGCCCCGATCATGCGCTTTACCTGCGGTGGCACCCACGTCATCTACAGCCTGGCGGTCGCTGTTCGCCATGGGCACCTTGGTGAGGAGGGGCGGCGACGCCTCAGGCCCATACTCGACATGCTGATCTGGCGATTGAAAGCCGACATATATCTTGCGGATCAGCACTACCAGACGATGGCGAAGACCGACACGCCGGCCGACACGCAACGTTTGCACTATTTCGACACCAGACTGAAGTTCCTCGGCCATGCTATGGAAATTATTCAGTATGTCCGAATGTTCGGCCTCTATACACCGACTGTCGCACAGGAGGCGGAGATTCGCGCCGCAACCGGGATCCTGGCTGCCGCAATCCTGGAGGTGAGCCGGACAGATATCGCATCCCTCAGGCGCCGGGATTCTACTCTATACGCGTTCTTGATCGGGGACGCCTGCCATGCCTATCATGGCCTTACGATGGCGAGGGGCGTCAATCAGGTCTAACCGATCCGACTGTCAATCCCCGGTATCCGCGCGCTGTATGGCGGTGCCCCGGATATGCCTGTGTTCGTCGGAATCCGCTTCTCCCGGTCTGATGACTTCAGCCAATCATAGCTTCCGCAGCCGATCCTGGTAGCCAGTCCACGGTGAGGACAGATCGTTGCGAACAAAGAAGGGCAGTCCACAGCCGAAGGAACAGGTTTGGCGGTCTACACAGGCGCTCTCGATCCTGATACTGCTGATAGCCGTGGTCGCGGTCTATGCCAACAGCCTGCGGAACGAATTCCTATTTGACGATCTGGAGACGATTGTACGCTTGCAGACAGCGGGAGGATCAGGGCCATTTGGTCAACTGGTCAAGCTCATCACGCGTGGGGTGGCCTATCGCCCGGTCCGGAGCGCCTCATACGCCTTTGACTACGCCCTCTCCGGCCTCAATCCCGTGGGCTACCACATCGGCAACATCGCGTATCACGCGCTTTCCGCCCTCTTCGTCTTCTTGATTGCCGAGATAATATGCGGTCGTGGGCGCATCGCCCTGTTCGTGGCGCTCCTTTTCGCCCTCCACCCCATTCAGACCGATGCCGTGACGTACTTGTCCGGGCGTCGGGATGTGCTCTCCGGGCTGTTTGTTCTTGCCGGTTTTTACACCTTCCTGCGGTATCGGGCGTTGGGTTCCAATCGGTTTTTAGGGCTAACGGTCCTGTTGTACCTCCTGGCCTTCCTCACGAAAGAGAGCGGTATCGTCCTTCCGCTCCTCTGCTTTGCCTATGACCTGGTCAGCCGCATGCCCCTCACGCGACCCACCTGGGCTCTTCCTCCATTCGGGGCGATCTGGACAGCCGCGCGATCCGCATTCCGGGACGGTCGCCGGCTATACCTTCCGCTTGCGGCCATAGCGGGCGGTCTCGTCGTGTATGTGCTGTTCTTTGTTCGAGGAACCTGGGTGCGCGCCTATCACGGCGGAAGCCTGTGGTTTACGATCCTCACGATGGCCAGGGTTACCCTCCACTACCTCAGTCTGCTGGTCGCGCCGATAACGCTCAATGCCGATTACTCGTACAACGGTTTTCCGGTTACCACCTCATGGACAGATCTGCGCGCCTGGATGGCGATCCTGATCCTGGTGGCGCTCGGCTCCATGATCCTCTCGTGCTTGAGATCACGGCCGGTCGTCGCCTTCGGCGGGATGTGGTTCTTTCTCTCCCTTCTACCGGTCTCCCAGATCGTCCCCCACCACGAGATGATGGCGGAACACTACCTCTATGTGGCTACGGCCGGGTACGCGTTGGCCCTGGGGGGACTTCTGAAGCCGTGGCTGGAGCATCAGCCCGCAGCTCGGGCGCTGCAAGTCGGGAGCGTGGTTCTTTTGCTGCTGTTGGGCCTACGGACCGTCTGGCGAAATCGGGACTGGAAGGATGATGTGACCCTTTGGAGCAAGACGGTCCAGACAGCGCCGCAGGTGGCGAGAGCGAGAAATAATCTAGGGGTGGCGTACCTGCGTCGTGGGGAGCTGACTCGATCTGAGCTGGAGCTGGAGGCCGCGGTGCAGATCAAGCCGGATCTTGCGATCGCCCACGGGAACCTCGGGAAGATCTATCTCGATCGGGGTGAGCTGGAACGCGCAGAGCGGGAGCTTCAGTCGGCCATTCGACTGAAGGAAAACGAAGTGATCCCGCGGCTGTGGCTTGGGGCGGTGTTCCTGCGTCAAGAACGACTACCCGAGGCGGAGCAGCAGTTTCGGGCGGCGCTGGCGAGACCTCCGTATGATGCCTATGCGTATAACAACCTGGGCATCCTGTTTGCCAAGAACGGCCGGATGGTCGAGGCGGAGTCGGCGTTCCAGGCGGCGCTTACCCGGATGCCTGACCTGATCGAGGCGAGGCAGAACCTGGCCCGATTGCGCCGCCTTCAGGGGAGTAGTGAGCCGGTGGCGCAGCCTGCCGTGGGCGCCGTACCGTGACGGCGGTGAGGGCGGACATTTCCGTCGTAATTCCACTGTATAACGAGGCAGAAAGCCTGCACGAATTGCATGCTGCGCTGGCGGCGGCCCTGCTCCCCTACGCTGACCGGTGCGAGATGATCTTCGTGGACGACGGGAGCACCGACGGCTCGTTCGACGTATTGAAGAGCCTGCGGGAGGGGGACAAACGGCTGAAGGTCGTTCGCCTTCGGAGTAACCAGGGGAAGGCCGTGGCGTTGGCGGCCGGGTTCCGGGAGGCACAGGGCGAGATTATCGTCACGCTGGACGCCGATCTTCAGGACGATCCAAAGGAGATCCCTCGTTTCCTGCAGAAGCTGGAGGAGGGGTATGGTCTGGTCTCCGGCTGGAAGGCCACCCGTCGCGATCCCTGGTCGCGGCGGTTCCTGTCGACCCTTTTTAATTGCGTCACATCGCGGCTGACTGGGGTGCAGCTCCACGACTTCAATTGCGGGTTCAAAGCGTATCGGCGGTCGGTGATTCAAGAACTGAAACTCTATGGGGAGCTTCACCGATTCATCCCGGCATTGGCCAGTTGGAGGGGGTTCAGGATCGGCGAGATGGAGGTGGCGCACCGATCAAGAAAGTATGGCCGATCGAAGTATGGATCTGAGCGGATCCCTAAAGGGTTCTTCGATCTGCTGACGGTTCTGATGCTCACTCGGTATACGACCCGACCGCTTCACCTGTTCGGCGTACTGGGCGTCTTCACCGGGATCGCCGGCTTGGCCATTATCGCCTATCTGTCGGTCGGCTGGTTATTCGGGCAATGGATCGGGCCTCGGCCCCTCTTTATCCTGGGTACCCTCATGGTGATTGCCGGGATTCAACTGGTCTCCTTCGGCCTCCTGGCAGAAATGATCGTGTACGGGTCAAATCGCGGCATCGATCCTCCGGTCGATCTGATCCTCAAGTAATCCGCGTTGTCCAAGACGATGCCCCAAGTACAATCATTTTATTATGTGGGGCACCTCAAATCCGCTTGACAAACCAGAAATTGATTGGTAGAAAGGACGCTTGTATGCCCGGCCCCTGACGGGGGCTGTCGGAACGCGAACGCACCTGTAGACGCCATACGCACGTGACAACCGGAATACGCAGCGGGGTACGAGGAATCTTGTATCGGTTTTCGGCACGGCACATGATATCGGCCTGGGTCCTTGGGCTGACAGTCCTTGGCACGGCCCCATCCTGGGCTGAACGGGGAGCGGCTCCGGCGCCTGCGACACCGCCGTCCGGTGAGCAAAAGCCAACGCAGGAGCCCCTCGGGATGCTGGGTGAGGTGCTGGCGGTCGACCAGGCGGCGCGGACATTACGGGTCCGGGTCGAGGACGGGGGCGAGCAGACGGTGCAGGTGGATCAGAAGGCGATGATCTTCGTAAAGGCCCGACTGCGGAGCCTGTCCGACGTGCAGCCGTCGCAATGGGTCCGTATCGGCTACGTGGAACAGGATGGTCGGCGAATCGCGACGTCCATCGTGGGCGTCTCCCCGAAACGTCCGGCAAAGCCGACGGCCGGCGGGAAGGTCGTAGCCGTAGATCTGAAGGCGCAGACGCTGAAGATCCGGACGCAGGATGGCAAGGAACAGACCTTCCAGGTCGGCGGCGAGACCCGTGTCAGCGTGGCCGGCATGCGACGGGACCTCAACGAGCTGAAAACCGGACGGCAGGTAAGGATCGAGTTTACAGAACAGGATGGCGAACGACTGGCCGGAAAAATTGTGATCATTCTTCCCGGCCCCCCTGTTCGCCGCCTTCCATCGGCTACCGATGAACCCACGCCCTAACTGCGTAATTCGGCAGGTAATAGATACCCATGTCTGGTCCGGTCGGTCGGTGATCGCAGGCATGCATGGAGGTACCTCGTAGTGGATAGACGCGTTCGGTTCCCTGGCGGTCTGATCGTCGCCCTGAGCTGTCTGATCGTCGCCGCCTGCGCGGCGCAGGATCGCGGGCCTGCGGCCCCCGCGCGTTCGAGCCCACCGGCGTCTGGGGCGGTTGAGTCGCCGCAGGGTGTCGACTTTATCGCGCCCCGACTAGAGCGTGGGGCAAAGGGGGAGCTGTACCTGCTATGGCTGGCCGTTCAATGGCAAAAAAGCTGGGAGCTGCTCTTTTCACGGTCTGAGGATCGCGGGCACACCTGGTCGACGCCGCGGCCCGTCAGGCAGAATACGAACACGACGGCCTGGGGCCACCGGCTTGCGGTCGGCCCGGACGGGCAGTTGTACGCCGCCTGGAGATCGGTGACGCCCCCCAAGAGCCCGCGTCGCATCATGTTTGCGCGGTCCGGCGATGGGGGGCGCACGTGGGAGGAGACGCCGCAGGCGCTGAACGCCACCTCCGACCATGAAAGTCTGCCGTGGTTGTTCGCCGACCGACGGGGCGGAGTGGCCGTAGCCTGGACGTTCGGCATAGGAAACACCCGCAAACTTGCGCTGAAGATCTCACGGGACGGAGGCAAAAACTTTACGCCGGATGCGATCCAACTGATGCCCGCCACCGCATCCGGCGAGGGGATCGTCAATCCCTCCTTCGCCATGGATCCAGAGGATCGGTTGTATGTAGCCTGGCAGGAACGAACGGTAGTGGGTGAATCCGCCATCTACCTGAACCGCTCCTCGGACATGGGACAGACCTGGTGGCAGCAGCCGGTGCGTCTGAATTTCCAGGCGGATGATGTGGCCTACCGGGGGCAGCATCCTCAGATTCTCGCGGCCGCGGGCGGACAGGTGTATGTGGCCTGGCAGGAGCTTGAGTGGATAGAGTCTTCCGAAGGGAAGCGGAAGTCGCCGATGCCGGACCGTGTGCTGCACCTGAACCGATCGCTCGACGGGGGGGAGCATTGGTTGGCCAAGCCGGTCCGGTTAAGCGAGACAAGTCTGAGCCGGTTTTTCGCGTCATCCCCGGTGCTGCATGCGGCCGAGAACGGCAAAGCCTTCATCGCCTGGTACGAGGAGCAGGAAGCGGGTGGGTTAGTGCTTCTGGGGTCGCGTTCAGAGGATGCCGGCGCCACCTGGAGCGCGCCCGTCCGGTTGCGAGCGCTCTTGGGGGACGAGCGGGAGGCGGTCCTGGTCGAGCCGCGGCTCGAAGGCGATGAGCAGGGACGCCTGGTGCTGTTGTGGCAGGAACGAACGTCGCAGAAGGAGGGGTGGCAGCTTATGCTCCTCCGATCGGCTGATGGAGGGACGACCTGGCAACAACCGCCGACGCCGATCGATCAGTCGGCGCGCGCAAGCCGGACCCGCTTGTCGACGGTGCTGTCCCATGATGATCGGGGGGCGCTCTATGCTGTCAGGGACCAGGGGTTGCCGGGCGGTGAGGCGCTCTTCTTTTCCCGCTCCCTCGATGGGGGCGTGACCTGGGAACGCCGCGCCATCACCCGAACGCCATGAGAAATCGGGTAAGGAGGAGGGAAATCGGGATGGCGAAGCGACACAGCAGAGGCTTTCTAGCGGCCCTGTTGATACTGATACTGACGGGCGGCGCGGGATGCGGGGGCGCCGGGCGCGCAGATATCGGGCGCATAAGGGCAGATGATCCCATACTGCATCTGAAGGACCGCGTGGCCGAATACTGGGAGGCCAGAATACAAGGCGACCTGGTCAAGACCTATATGCTGCACGAGCCGGCCTACCGGCGGGCGGTGACGCTCACCGGCTTTTCGCAAGGGCGCGGGGCGACGCCGATTTTCGACTACGAGATTCAGGATGTCGAGTTTAAGGGGACGCTGGCGATCGTGAAGATGAAGATCCGATCATCGGTCGTCCACCCGATGTTGGTCAAACCGGTCGAACCTCGCTGGAGTGAGTTTGATGAGCAGTGGGTGCAGGTCGATGGGCAGTGGTATCGGAAGTTTCGATTCCCGGTGGGTGATCCGTACCGTCCGATCGATTGGGACGAGATCCGGGAAAAGTCCCCATCAGACGCCCGGTGAGCAGATTTTATGCTTGACAAGCGCATCAGGAGCGGGTATAAGGGATCGATTTACCTTCATCCTGTCGGTGTGAAGGACGCGGCGGATGATACGGATGCGATGTACCCGCGAAGGTACAAAGTCACATGAGGGGGAAATCGAAAGGAGGTGATGCGGGCGGCTGGTCCGATTAGGGGGTACGGGAAAATCCGGATGGACGACGGGTGATTCCGAGCGGGCCGCTGGCATAACGGAGGAAGACTCGCAAGCGAAAGACGCTGATTGGCTGTTCATGATCGGGTGAATCGGACGACTTACAAGAGCAAGAGGAGGAGAAGGTCATGAAAGATATGAAAACTGCGTTGTTGCGAGGGATGCTGGGGCTCGTCGCTCTGGCCGTTCCTCTGTGTATCGGACTGACTGAACGGCCGGCATCGGCCAACACCGAGCTGGTCCCAGCCGCCCGGCTGGGGGTTCCGTACTGGGATCTCCGGGACGGGAAGACCACGTTTTTCCTGCTCACCAACGCGAGCGACTTCGTAGATCTGCAGGATACCCCGTTCTCGATTTTTGGGTTTCAAATCCCAGGGCCATCAGTTCACGTGCAGTTCTACGACAAAACCTGCGCAAAGCAAAACCGGAAGGTCAAGCTGAGCCCGCTGGATATCGACCAGCTTGATTTGTCCGTCTCACCGACCTCCGTGAGTCTGCCCAGCAAGGTCGGGTTTGCCGATATCGATGTTCGGTTCAGCGAGTCTCTGGGTGGAGAGCTCAGTCGGGCCGGGGTACAGTTGAACGTTCTGATGGGGACGGTCATCATCGTCGATCCCGCGAACGACTGGGTAGCGGCCTATCCGGCGGCCTCGAACCTGGGCAGCAGTGCCGAGGGTATTGGTGGACCGATCGTGTTCCGCAATTCGTCCGGTTACCCCCTGGACTGGAATGGCCGGTATGAGCCGTTCCCGGATGCAGTCGCCATCCCCGGCTTCTTCGCCGAGGGCAAGGCCTCGACTCCATATACGATCGACAGCATCCTGGCGATCGCCGGACTGCCTGACGGCAACTGGGACGGCAGCAACTACGGCGAGGCGCCCGGGCAGGAGTTGCTGACGCCGGGATCATTGACGGCGCGCACTCTGATCTCTACGCATGGCCACTGGTATGATGGGTGCGAGAACGAGTTCAGCTATGACATCGATACCCACTATGCCATCGGTAACCTCGAGTCCTTTATGGGCACTCTGGTAAACCGTGATAAGGGTCCGTGGCATCTGGCGGATCCCGCATCGACCTGTATCGGGACTGCACCATTGGTTGACGAGGTCAACGGTGCCTATGTCGGTTGGGCGAAAATGCAGAATACCATGACGAGCACCAGCTACTGCGACACCGACCTTCGGGGCTCTGGTGGTACGGGTGGCCTGACGCCGTCGTGCGGTATCAATCGAGCCCGCGGCCTTGTCGGGACCAACCTGCAGACGGCCCTGAATTCGGCCAATGGGAATGTCTCGGCGGATATCACCCGCCTGTGGGGTCTGCCGCTGACGATTGAGTGGCAGGATGAGTGTACAGACAGTGAAGGAAACCCGCTTCGGCCTACCGGAAGCGATGGCAACTGTCACTACAACATGAGCAACGGCAAAGGCGAGACAGTAGAGTTTTTTGAGGTCACGCCGTAACGCACGTGTTCGGAGTACGACAGATGCGGGCCAGGGGGTTCCCCCCTGGCCCGCGTTTTATTCAGGGGAGCAGTCCTTCCACCCAGACCGACCCCTCGTTGAGCGATTGATGGACCTGTTGCCCAGGGCGGATGATGACCGGGACGGCCCAGAGCAGGGCCGAGCGTTTGGCGGTCAATTCCGCGATCAACAGCCAGCGCCCTTCCGGGACGCTCAGGAATTGAAATCTCGGCTCTTCCTGACCGGTTTTCGCGGTCTGGATCAGCGAGCGGGGCTCGACGCGGCGTACGCGCTCGGCCGCGTCCCGTAGCAGTTGACGTGCCTGCTGGAGTTGCGCAGGGGAAAGCGGGGCCGGCCCCTGCGCGAGATAGGTCTGATGGAAGGCCGCGATAGCCGCTTCAAGTTCCGGGGTGGCGGGGAGCAGCATGACCGGCCAATCGTGGAGGGGAACCGGAGCGCCTGCGGGGTAGAGCGCGAGAAAGCCGTCGACCGATCCGGTTCGGTCGGTCCGCTGGGCCTCATGCAGGGCGGACAGGACCGAGGGCAGATGGTTTGAGTCCGGAGATCGGGCGGTAATGGCGCAAGCGGAAAGGGTAGTCATGGTGAGAACGGACAGCGCGACACGAACATGGCGGATCATGGTCCCTCCTGTAGTGGTCATCGGTTGGCGACGGGCTACTGGAAACGGTCGGCCTCGATGGCCGGGTTCTGGCCCCGTTCAGTATAACGCCGGCGGAGGACGTGTCAAGGGACAAGGTCTTGCGCTACTCGCGGCGTTGTTGCTACTGGTGTCTTTTGGCACAGCGGTAGAGGCGCAGGATCGCGCGGGCCGCGTTCGGCTGGGGGAACTGGAAGCGACGCTCACCCAACTGGTGGCCGTCGCGCAGGCGAAACAGCCGGTCACCGGCGCCGACCCAGAAACGGTGGGCCGGTTGGAGACGGAGCTGGATGCCGTCCGAGCGCAATACGCCGAGGCGAGGGCCGCAGGGCGTGAGGCCGAGCGGGCTGCGCTGGAGGAGGCGGTGCAGAAAAAGTCCGCGGAGCTACAGGCCGCGTACGCGACCAACTGGCGGGCGATTGTCGAGCGGAATCGATGGCGGTCCCACGACGTGCGCCAGGCTGCGCTGATAGGGCTGCTCATGACCTATGGGCGCGAGCAGGGTCTGGCGCTGATTGTTGATCAGGCCACCAGTAAAGAGGTATTCCGCCGAGAAGGCTGGGCCGGCCAGGTGTCGGACGATGCGTTCGAGGATCTGACCGAACCGGTGGCCGTGTGGTTGCGGGAGCGCGTGGGCGGGCAGAGACGCCCATCCTCAGAACCGCCGGGCTGAACGGCTGTCGGATGCGCGAGCCCGACCTGTCCGTTATCCTCGTCAACTATAACGTTGGGGCGCTCCTGCTCGGCGCCGTCCGTTCGCTTCTCGATCAACAGTTTGCCGGACCGGACGGAGAAGACGGGCGCCTCGAAATTCTCGTGATCGATAACGCCTCCGGGCCGACCGACGCTGTCTTCCTTGCTGCGCTTCCGAACACCGTGTCTCTCTTCCGCAACGATCGCAATCTGGGGTTCGCAACCGCCGTCAACCAGGGGATCGAGCAGTCGCACGGCCGGTATCTGTGCATTCTGAATCCGGATGCCCGCCTGCTGAGCGGCGCCCTCGCAGCACTGTTGGCGCACCTCTATCGGCGTCCGGAGGTAGGCGCGGTTGGGCCGCGGATCTGGGTGGATGAAGGGCGGACGCTGCTGTTGCCGCCGGAGCCGTTGCCGACTCTCGGGTCGCTGCTCAGGTCGGCGCTCGGGGGCTCACGGCGAGGACCGGAAGATCGGCGCGGTCGACAACGGACCATGCGCGCACTCGGCCTGTGGCGCGCAAAAGAGCCAATCCCGGTCGAGATGATGCCGGGGACGTGCCTGGTCGCGCCGAGGCAGGTGTTTGACCGGATCGGGGGGTTCGATCCTGGTTACTTCCTCTACTACGAGGATGCCGAGTGGTGCTGGCGCCTGCAGCGTTCCGGCTACCACCTGGCATGGGTACCGGCGGCAGAGCTTCTCCATTACTATAACCAGAGCGCTCAGCAGGACCAGGCGGCGGCCGGCGCGCATGCCGCGCGGTCGGAGGCCCGCTATGTGCGCCGGCGGTACGGGTGGGTGGGGGCGATGCTCTATCGGCTGAGCAGGCGGGCGCCGGGACTGATGACCCGGACACGCGTCGAGCCCCTGGAGGGCCTGGTCGAACTTGGTCGGCTCGAAGGGCCGCCGCAACTGGTGCTCCCGGATGGGTCCGGGTCACAGGAACGGCTTATTGAGGTGAGCGATGATCACGCGTTCGCGCACACCGCGGTAAGCGTGGCAGAGAGCAGTACCTTTCAGTTTCCCGCCGACGTGTGGGTACGGATGACGCCTGGGCCTTATTATGCCCGGTGCGTCGATACGGGTACGGGGCGATGCCTGGCGCGTTGGTCGTGGGCCAAGCCGGCCTGATGCGCGTCACGCCGGCCGACTTTTATCGGGGATCGATGCGACTGATTTACCTGCTCGAGGGAACGGAAAGTTGGGGTGGGGTCAAGGCGGTCCTGGAACACGCCAACGGCCTCACGCGAAGGGGCCATCGGGTACAGGTGCTCTCCAAGGGGCAGGCGCCCACCTGGTTTCCGCTGGAGGCTGACTTTCGGCAGGTACCGGATTTTGCCGCTGAACAGATCCCGATCGCCGATTATATCATCGGCACCTACTGGACGACGGTTCCACCCGCCGTCGCCTGCGGGCGCGGCATCCCCGTCCACTTCTGCCAGGGGTATGAAGCCGATTATTTTCCCGACGTCGCGCTCTGCGAGCGGGTCGAAGCGGCCTATCGCCTGCCGACGCTCAAGGTCACCATCCGGCCGCACCTGAAGGCACTGATCGAGACTCGATATGGCCAGGCGTGTTACGATATCGGGTACGGCATCGATCTGAACCGTTTCAACCCCGAACCGCCACCTCCCTTGCAAGGCCGCTACCGGATTCTGGTGGTGGGGCCATGGGAATGGCCGTTCAAGGGGATCCCCGATGCCCTCCAAGGCCTCAAGCAACTCAAGACACAGCGACGCGACCTGTGGGTGGTCCGCGCGTCCCAGTTGCCGCAATCCGAGGCGGAGGCCGCGCTGGACGTGGTCGATGAGTACCACCAGGATGTCAACCCCTACGCGATGCCGGCCCTCTACCGTCGTTGTCACCTGTTTATCAGCGCCTCGACCGAGGCGGAAGGATTCGGGTTGCCGGCGATGGAGGCCATGGCCTGCGGACTACCTTGCGTCCTGACCCGCATCCCCTCGTATCTCAGTTTCGACGACGGTGAAGCCTACGCCAGCTTCGTCCCCCTGCGAGATCCGCTGGCTATCTCGGCGGCGGTTGACGGGCTGCTCAATGATCTGCTGCAGCGGGCCTGGCAGCGGACCGCCGGCCTGAAGGTGGCGGCCCGCTATCCAATGGAGGCGGTGGTCGAGCGCCTGGAAGCGCTGCTGCTGCGAGGACTGAGCGACCGGATGATCCGGAGGTCCTGATCGGTCGTGCCCCGGCCCCGTTGATTGACGCTGATGGTCGCGCTTCCGAATCGTGATCGCCATGTCCTCGTCCCCTATTCCTCTCTGCTCACCCCCTATGGTCAGATACCATGTTCACTGGCCCGATGCGTGGGCGTCGGAGGCGGGAAGACCATGTAGCTGATCAACAGGCCGGTCATGGCCGAGAGGGTTATGGCGCCGGTCACCATGGTTGCCGACCACCCCACGCCCGCTGTGGCGGCCAGGGTTATGAAGTAGCCGGTGGTGGAGACCAGCGGCACTGTGGCCGCGACCAGGCGCACCGTCCATGGACGGCGGCCACATGGCTGGAGCCTGGTGAGGAGCCAGTCGGTCGCCCACCCGCTGCAGAGGGACGGCAGGATGAGCCAGTATTGGTCGTCCAGCAGGCTGAGGAGGGCGGCGTTGGCGGTGAAGACCAGCGTGAGCGCCAAGCGGGGCAGTTGCCAGCGGCGGATCAGCAGCAGGAGGAGTCCCGCTGTGATCGCGCTTTGCACGATGAAACTGCCGATACTGACGGTTCTGGCCATATCGAGCGCGGGACCGGGGAATGAAGCGTACATGACCCACCGGCTCTTGATGGCATGGGGCGCGACGATGGGGTGGAGAATCAGGGTGCCGAAGGTCAGCACCGACCAGAGAAGGGCCAATGAAATCAGCATAGGGGTCCAGTAGCGACGAGAGGGCAAGGCTGCCTGTTCAGGTCGAAGCCACGCGGCGCGCAGCGGTCCGCTGACGATCAGGGTGAGGCCCGCAAAGATCATGAGGTGCGGCGGACTCACCAACGCCTCACTGCTCAGTTCAAACCCGAACACCTGATGCCAGGCCATGTCTACCACACCACCCGCCCCGTGCAGGATGAGGCCGAGCAGGCTCTTACCGTAGCCGACCGGGAGCGCCTGCCGGAAGGGGAGCCCGGCGAGGATTCCTTTGGCGAGCGTCAGCAGGATCAAGACGGCAAAGGCCAGGTAGCCCGAGTAAAAGATCGCATGGTATGGGCTGAAGAAGGTATCGAGGGCTACGTGACGGTGAGACCACCCGTCAATGTAGAGACCCAGGACCATCCACGTCGACACGCCGGCCATGATGGTGTCGAAGCGAGGGGAAGAACGCGGGGCGGCAAGGGTGGGGGAGTCGGTTCCGTGAACAGATAGCATGAGGCTTCTTTATCATGTAGATACAGATGCCGTCAAGCTAAACAGCCGCATCCCGGCCATTGGCTTCCCGCGAAGAAAGGCCAGCGGCTCCTGAGGACAATTTCCTTGACGATGGTGCCGGGCGACTCGTATAGTGAATTGTCATGTAGCGAGGGCCGTTGCCGGCAGGCCCTACGTGTACGGAGGCGTAATGGATGGCATCTCTGGGCTCTGGCGTCACCGAGCCCTCATTTGGAGTTTCGCCAAACGAGACCTGCTGGCTCGCTATAAGGGATCTGTAGTCGGGCTGTTCTGGTCGGTCATCCACCCGCTCATCATGCTGGCGCTTTACACCTTTGTCTTTTCGACCATCATGAAGGTCCGGGTGGGCGCCACCAGCGAGGGAACCGAGCAGTTTGCAATTTATCTCTTCTGCGGGATGTTGCCGTGGAATGCGCTCGCCGAGGGGCTCAATCGTTCTACGGGCGTCATCCTGGAGCACTCGAACCTGATCAAGCGGGCGATCTTCCCTTCTGAGATCCTCCCTATCTATCCGGTCATTGTGGGTATCATCAACCAGTTCATTGGATTCGTCATCCTTCTGGCCGCTCTGCTGCTCGTCGGGCATCCCATCTATCCGGTGATGCTGCTGCTGCCGGTTATCTTCATCTTGCAGTTCGCAATCACCACAGGGCTCGCCTGGATCGTCGCAGGCGTTACGGTATTCATCCGGGACCTTGGTCAAATGCTCGGCATGATGTTGACCCTCGGGATCTTCCTGACGCCGATCTTCTATCCACCGTCTGTGGTTCCCCAGGGCTTGCAGCCCCTCCTGGTGGTGAACCCGATGTACGCCCTTGTGGAGGCCTATCGGAGCCTGATCCTCAGGGGGCAGCTCCCGTCGTGGGGGAGCGTTGCCTTTCTGGCGTCGATCGGCGTGGTGGTCTTCATTATGGGCTACCGACTGTTCACCCGGCTTCAACCTGCCTTTGCTGATGTACTCTGATGTTCGCCATTGAGGCGCGCCAGGTCTCGAAGGCCTACCGGATCTACGCCAGCCCGAAAGACCGCCTGAAGGAGTTCATCTGTCGCGGCCGTCGCAGCTATCACCAGCCGTTCTGGGCCATTCGGGACGTGAGCCTCCAGATCAAGACAGGTTCGACCATCGGCCTCATCGGGGATAATGGCGCCGGCAAGAGTACCCTGCTGCAGCTTGTGGCCGGCGTCCTGCGACCGACTGCCGGGCAGGTTACCACTCACGGGATGATCTCAACGATTCTGGAGTTGGGGACCGGCTTCAACCACGAGTTTACAGGGCGAGAGAACGCCATGATGAGCGGGACCATTCTGGGCATCCCGCCACAGGAGATGGAACAGCGGTTGTCGGAGATTGCCGACTTTGCCGAGATCGGCGACTTTTTCGACCGGCCGATCAAGATCTACTCCAGCGGCATGTACGTTCGCCTGGCGTTCGCCGTCGCCACAAGCGTGGATCCGGACATCTTGATCGTCGATGAGGCGCTCGCGGTGGGAGACCAGTACTTCCAGAAACGGTGCATCGATCGCATCGAGCGCTTCCGGAAGGCGGGTAAAACGATCCTCTTTTGCTCCCACAGTCTGTACCAGGTTCGGATGGTCTGTTCCGAGGCAATCTGGCTGAAGGATGGGCAGGTCGCGAAGGCGGGCGACACCGCTTCGGTCATAGCCGCCTATGAGAACTACCTGCGAGAGCGTGACGCGCCCGCTCGTTCGCTTCCGGCCGTTGAGCGAGCGCCGCAGGCGTTTCCCTGGATCTCACAGGTCTTAGTCGGCCGCCGCAGTGCGGACCGATCGTGCGACCAGTTTGTGACCGGGGAGGATCTGGTGGTGTCTGTTGACTACTGCGTTCCGAACCCGCCTACTCCTGTACACGTGGGAATCTGTATTGACCGGAATGATGCCGTCCAGGTGTTTGGAACCGCGACTCATGTTGCAGGTACGACCCCGTTCCCTACGGGTGGGCGAGTCTGCCTGCGTCTGCCGCGTCTGCCACTGCTGAGCGGGCAGTACACGGTGACGGTCTTTTTGCTGGATGAGCATGGCCTTCACGTCTATGATCGGCTTGAGCGCCAGTGTCCCTTCAACGTCGTGCAGAATATCCAAGCCGCTGGCCTGGCATTGCTGCCCCACCAGTGGGAGCTGGAGGCTGAATGCCTGCCGGCGGAGGCGGCCGTGCCTGCAACGCGTCATGCCGGCGCATAAGGAGACTGCTCGTATAGACGCCGGAATCGTCCACATCGATCCGGCCGGGCGGTGGGTCATTCGACGGTATCGGCCGGAGGATACGGGGCGGATTCTCGCCCTCTTTCGCACGGTGTTTGGCGTTGAGTGCTTACCTGAGCATTGGCGGTGGAAATACGAGGCGAATCCCCTCGGTCATTATTCCCTGGTGGTTGAAACCCCTTCCGGGGAGTTGGTGGGGCACTATGGCGGCGTGCCTGTCAGGATTGCGTGGGGCGAAAAGACGGTGGTGATGCCGCAGATCGCCGATGCCATGATCGACCCGCAGGTGCGGCGCGGGCTGCGACGTCCCGGGGTGTTTGCGCCCCTGGTGAATCAGTATATTGCGGGGCTTGGACAGATGGCGGGGGGATATGGGTTTCCGACGCCGGAGCATCTGCGTGCCGGCAAGCGCCTGGCGGGGTTTGTCCCGCTGGGTCCGGTTCCGCTCTTGACGAAGCCGATTCATGTTGGCGCGACTGCCCAGGGCCGCAGGTCTCTTTTCGTGACCGTCAATGAGGAAAAGGAGCTGGATGCGGGGCTGGACAGGCTCTGGGAGCGCTGTCGCCATGATCTGTCGGTCGCGGTCATTCGTGATGCCGCCTATCTGCGCTGGCGCTATCTGCAGTGCCCGGATGCGCACTATCATCTCCTGGTGGCCCGCAGACGGTTCAGCGGGACGGTGATGGGGGTGGCGGTGGTTCGACTCGGCTGGCAGGATCGTCCGGTGGCCTGTCTGGTGGACTGGCTCGTCCCATCCGGCTCTGCGGCCGTCGGGGAGGCGTTGCTCGCGTACGTCGAATGGCTGGCCGGGACAGCGGGCATGGAGTCGCTTCAGGCCTGGTTCCCTCCGCCATCCGGTCAACTCCGTTTTTTGTTGGCGGCTGGTTTTCGTCACGAACCGACGCCATATGAGCTCGTCGCCCTTTCTGCGGACCCGAGTATCTTGCTGGAGGGCGCCGGAGACCGGTGGTACTACACCATGGGGGATTCGGATATCTATTGAGTACGGGGCGAGGCATGGAACCCGGGGTGTAGGGTACGGCTGAGGTATTGACATGCGAGGGACAAAATGAGACCGCCTGAGTTTCCTAAGGTCGTGGCATCCCTGCCACAAGGGCGTGTGCTGGTCCTGGCGCCCCACCCTGATGACGAGAGCTTGGGGTGCGGCGGGGCGATCGCGCTCCACCATCGTCAGGGCGATCGTGTGAAGGTGGTCTTCGTCACAGATGGAGGGGCCGGCGATCCGCTGGGCTATTATGCGGGGCTGGACTACCGGGAGTTACGTCGAGAGGAGGCCAGGCGGGCTGCGTCGATCCTGGGGATCGACGAACTGGTATTTTGGGACTATCCCGATGGTCGGCTCGCGGAGGCGCACGATCTGAGTGAACGCCTGGGGAGGCTGTTCACAACATATCAACCGGATATTCTTTACCGGCCTTCAACATTAGAGGTCCATCCCGATCACTGGGCTCTGGCCGTGGGAGTTGAGGCGGCGCTGCAGCAGTATAGGCCGGCTTATGGCGACTTCTGCTACGAGATTTGGGCCGCAGTCCAGCCGACCCATGCCCTTGATATTACCGCGGTCTGGGATCTGAAGCGCAAGGCTGTAGAACAATATGAAAGCCAGCTTCGTTATGTTGATTACATTTACATGGGGGCTGGGCTGAATACCTATCGGACCATCTACTGCCCGTCGGCCCGTTACGTAGAGGCCTACCGACTGGAGCAGGCGCAGTGAAAATCCTTCAGGTCGTCCACGGCTTTCCGCCGGAATCGATCGCCGGGACCGAGACCTACTGCGAGGCGTTAAGTCGGTGCCTGCTCGCGCGCGGACACGAGTGCATAATCCTGGCAGGCTCCGGGCGAAGCGCTCCCCAGGCGACCCTGGAAACCGTGGATAAGGATGGTCTTCTTGTCACCCGATATTTGCGGCTGGAAGGACGGCCGCGCCGCTGGACAGAGGAGTACGATCCGGAGGCCGAGGGGTTGGTGCGCCATCTGCTGGCCGCCGTGCGCCCCGATCTCGTTCATCTTCACCATTGGCTCCACCTGACCAATAATCTGGTGGCGATCTGCGCGGACCTTGGGATCCCGGTGGTCGTGACGCTGCATGATGTCTGGACCTCCTGCCCGCGTGTCCATCGGGTTCGCGGAAGTGGGGAGTTCTGCCCGGACCCGATAGCAACCGCGCCTTGCCTCACCTGTGCAGAGCGAGGTCCATGGCAGGGCGATGAGGAGATTGCGCGGGCGCTTACCCTACGCCGGGATATATTGAATGCAGAGCTTGCGCTGGCCGACGTGGTCATTGTGCCGTCGGAGGCTCACCGTTCATTGCTGCTTAAGCTGTTTGAGCTTCCGAAAGACCGATTAATGGTTCTCTCGCACGGGAGCTTCCAGACCATCATGACGCGAGAGAGACAGAAGAAGCCATCATCATTCTCGAATCGACCGCTTCAGGTTGGGCATTGGGGTCATTTTCTGTATCATAAAGGTACGCACCTGCTCCTGGAGGCGCTGCATCAACTGAACGATCCAACGGTTGTTCAGGTTCATCTCATCGGAACAGCCATAGAACAGGCATATGAGGAGCGACTTCACGATCTCGCGCGTGGCCTCTCGGTTCAGTTCCATGGGGCCTATCAGCCGTCCGACCTGCAAGCGTTTGATCTGGATCTCGCCGTGTTCCCTTCTATTACCAGTGAATCCTATTCGTTTACCATTGACGAGGCGTTGCGGTTGGGGCTGCCGGTCCTTGTTTCAGATCGCGGTGCTCTTCCGGAGCGGATCGGCGCCGCAGGCCAAACCTTTCGTGCCGGCGATGCAGGGGATCTGGCCAGGCGCCTTCAGGCGCTTCTGGATGCGCCGGAGACGCTGGAGGTGATGCGCAGAAGCAGTCAGCCTGAGATGCTCTTTTCAACGGACGCTCATGTTGCAGTGCTGGAGAAGATCTACCAGGAGGCCACCCACGGCAACTGCCGGACAACGGAGTCATCTACACCTTACCTGAAGGTGATCGCCCACGTTCAGCAGCAGGTTCGAGAGCGCGAGAGGACTCTGGCGAGCCTCCAGTCGCGTCTTGCGCAGGCCGAGCAACAGGCGGCTCATGCCGCAGCAGCCGAAACCGTGGCGATAGCGCTCGCCCGGGAGCGGGACGCGGCGTTGCGAGAGCAGCGTGAGCGTGTATCGGAGTTGGACGCGGCGTTGCGAGAGCAGCGTGAGCGTGTATCGGAGTTGGACGCGGCGTTGCGAGAGCAGCGTGGGCGTGTATCGGAGTTGGAAGAGGGAATCAGCGGACTTGATGCAGAAGCCCGTCTTTATCGTGAAGCGCTGGAAGCTATTCTTTCATCCACGACGTGGAAGGTGACGGCGCCGATTCGATGGATTCGCCATCCTGTTCGCGCCTTGACCGGAAAGGATCGGTTCACGATCAACCTTGCGCACCTCAAAAGTACGTTCAGGAGGACCCGTTCATATTACCGGAAAACAGGCCTGAAGGCGACAGCGCGCAGAATAATTGCGGAAATGCGCACTCTTTCCACTAAATCTCCTGATACTACTCCGTATTCGCCGGAGTTGTTCAATATTAGCGATATCCATCCCCTGTCTGGCGATATTTCGAGTCGGGTGGCCGTTCACGCCCATGTGTACTACCCTGATGTGATAACAGAGTTAG
>NSJM01000118.1 GCA_002634395.1 Candidatus Methylomirabilis sp. | reverse complement strand
CGCCCGGCGCCCACTGGTTCGCTTCCCCGCCGATGAAGCCGTAGAAATGATCGAACCCTTGCAGCCCAGGCCAGCGGTCGAATGGTCCCGATACGCTCGTTTCCCAGTCGGGTACGTTGTGGTTCTTGCCGATGAACGCGGTGCTGTAGCCGTTCTGGCGCAGGATTTCCGAGACCATCGCCGCGCTCTTTGGGGTGAGGCCGCTATAGCCCGGATAGGCTGTCCCCATCTCCGTGATCACGCCGGTGCCGACCGAGTGATGGTTGCGTCCGGTCAGCAACGCCGCGCGAGTAGGCGAGCAAAGAGCCGTCGTGTGGAAGCGCGTATAACTCAGCCCCCCTTGTGCCAGGCGGTCCAGGTTGGGTGTGGGAATCTGGCCGCCGAAGGTGCTCCACGAACCGAAGCCGGCATCATCAATGAGCACGACCAGGATGTTGGGAGCCCCGTCGGGCGACTTGGTGATCAGAATCTTATCGGGCTGCGATTCCTTGTACGTACGCCCGATCTTCCCCTTGAACGGAGGCTCCGGAGGCGGAAGAGTGATTTGCGCCCAGGCGGTTCCGACGAATACGGCGCCGACCGCCAGCCCAACAATTGCTGCATATCGCGCAATGTGTTTCATCACGATCCTCCTGTCGTTGCCTGCAAGCTATCGTTATTCACGTCTGTCAGCGCGCTACGTCGGGGTGGAGAACTCCGCTACGAATCAGTGCCGGCATATCGAAGCCTACTCCGACTCGGTACGCCTCTCAAGCGAATACTCCCCATACGCGCACTCCTTGAATATGCTGTTGGATGTACCGAGATTTCCATATATATGTCGTGCATGATTCAACGTGATCGGGAACTGGCGACGCTGCGCGGAATGCTTCGGCGTCACCCGGCGGTGGGCATCATTGGCGCAGGGCAGGTTGGCAAGACAACCCTTGCACGCATACTGATGCGGGGCGAATCCCAACCAATACACCTCTTTGATCTGGAGAGCCCCGAGGACCTGGCTCGCCTCGCCGAGCCGACACTGGCCCTCAAGCCATTGAGGGGACTGGTCGTCATCGATGAGATCCAGCCGCTCAGGTAGGGCGCCATCGCGAGGAACCGCTCCTTACCTTTCGCCAAGTCCGGGCGTATGTTGCATAGGCAGCCGATGCAACAAGCGGCGAGCGCGGCGGCCATGAAATTGTGGCTGCGTGTGGCTTACATCCACACGCTACTTGCCCCTCGTCTTCCGCCACACGCCCCTCTTCATCGCCTTGAGCAGTCTAGTGTCCAAACTGACCAACTCGGCGCGCAACTCCCGAGCCAACCAGAGGTAACTTGCATCGTACGTGGTAAGATCGTAGTCGTTCGCCAATGCGACAACGCGCGAATGATCTACTTCGACGGTCTTAATGGCCATCTGCCCCGCCAACTCAAAGGCCTCCTGAATCAAGGTCCCCTGCGTTGGATGGGCCCTGATTTTCTTCAGGCATATGCTTGCCAACTCGAAAGGCAGCAGCGCGGGAGCAGTCAGCAGCCCATCCGAGAGCTGAGCGGCGATCTTTGTTGCCTCAGGCTCTCCAAAGACCAGGGCCCCCAATGCCGAGGCATCAACGACGCGAACGTTCATCTCTATCCCGCCGTATCACCTTTGATGATTCGGCAGGTGTCCGCAACCCGGATGCCCGCACACGAGCAAGCAATTCGGCGGGGGTTAGTTGTGGCGGTTGTCCGAGACTGTGTTCCAGGATAACCATAAGTTCCCCTTGCAGCGAACGGTGATGACGTGCCGCACGCGCACGAAGCTGATCCGCGATCTGATCAGGCACATCCTTGATAGAAAGAGTGACCGGCATGTCTATCCCTCCCTTCCGATGAGATTCATTATGGTGCCATTATAGAACCGCTCCACCGGTCATGCAAGACCCCTGGCCGGATGACTACCTGGCGGCGGTCACTTCACCAGCGGAATCTCGGCTTCGCCTGAAGCCTGACCCCTGTAGTCTGTCTTCGGCTCTCATCTCTTATCGCTCAGGGGTGGAGAATCTGCTGCCGGTGCTGTGAACCACTGCTCCCGTGGCACCACCTTGGGCGCGTCCGGGTCGCCCTCGTAGGCCGGCGTCATGATCTGCACACCGTACTCGTTGAACGCATCGAGGATGTTCTGGTGCAGCGCCGTGTAGAACTGCGCCATGCCTTGCGGGTTGTTGCAGTAGACGTTGAGCTCGTAGGTCACGGCGAAGTCGCCCAGGGACTTCTGCAGCACAAAGGGCGGCGGCTCCGTAAGCAGTCCTGGCGTACGTTCGGCGGCCAGCCGCAGCATCGCGTCAACCTGCCGCCAGGATGTCTCGTAGCCGATGCCGACGGTGGTATGGAGAATCAGTCCGCGGGACTGGGCGAGCGTACTGTAGTTGATGACATGGCTGTTCAAGATCAGCGAATTCGGCACGACGATCTCCTCATTCTTCACCGTGCGCAGGTGCGTCACCATCAGCCGCATCTCGACCACATCTCCGAAGATGTCGTTGACCTGGATACGGTCGCCGACCTTGTACGCGCGCCGGTAGGTCATGCTATAGCCGGCGATCATATTGGCAATGAACGACGACGAGCCCAGCGAAAAGATTACGCCGAGGAAGAGGGAGACCCCTTTGAACGCCTCGGACTCGGAACCGGGGATATAGGGATAGGCCACTATGATCGCAAAGGCGACGACGAGCATACGGACGATCTTATAGGTCGGCCAGGCCCACTCACGGTCAAAACCGGACACCGTGATCGTGGCTTGATCGATACCCGCAAAGAACAGCCGGATGAGTTTCAGGACATAGCGGATCACGATCATCAGGAGGGCGAGGAAGACCAGGTTCGGCAGGGTATGTAGAAACGCCGTCCCCATGGTGCGGAGGGGATCCAGAACCATCGCGAACAGTCGCTTCGCCAGCGGCCGGGTCCAGGGATAGAGGCCAAGCACCAGATTCAGATACCCATAGACGATCGCCAATACCGCCACGACGCGCAGCATCTTGATGAGGCCGTACCCCATCGCCCGCAGTTGCTGTGCCTGAATCAACTGGTGAGATCGGAGCTCCACGGCTTCGATCCGGGACTTGAAGCGCCGCTCGGCGAGCGCCTCCAGCCGCCGGAATGCGCGTCGAAGGACGACCAGCAACAGGCCGGCAATGAGCGTTGCGCCGAGTGCGTACGCGGTGTTGACTACCAGGACACGTGCGCTGCGGTCCTTACGGTACAAGGCGACCGCCTTCACGATCTTCTGGTGGATCACCTCTGCCAGTAGCTGTCTGGGGATGCCTTCGGACGTGGCGTCGATATCCAGTATACGCATCACGAGGTGATCTCCGGCGAGCAGATTGGAACGATCCTCTGCCTCAACCACGAGCAAGGCATCGGCAGGCACGGACCGATCGGCGGCAAGGGCCTCGATGCGTCCGCTGATGGTCAGTGCGCGCTGCTCGGCCGGGTACGCCGTCACCCCGCGTACGCGAAAGAGCGTCACCCCGTCCAGGGTCACCGCCGCTCGCGCGTATTCCGGGGCCTCATCGATGTCGGATGGTATGGACGATGTGCTCCCACCCGGGGCCGCCACTTTCTCTTGCGCCCACGCGCCAGGCACGAGCAGGGCGGTGGCGGCGACGAGGGCCGACAGCAGTCGGGCGTGCCCGCCACGCCGCTTCCGGGGGGGACGCTGGGTACGGGACGCTCCTTCCTTCAACATGTACGCGAGTGCGATGATGATCCATCCCACGGACCGCGGGCGCCCGCTTCTGGTCGTGTCACTGTGAGTTCGACTCATCGTCCTTCTCAGTGAGGCGCCCTCACGTGCGCCTCTTGCGAGACAGGTCCCCCCGTAGCACGCTCCTCCACCTTCTGTCATCACGCCCCTCCTGTGCGTTACTGCTTGAGTGTCTCCCTGCTCCCGGCCATGTAACGCGAGCAATATTGATTCGTGAACATTCGGCGTGGCATTCCGAATACTCACGTTGAGCGAAGCCCCTTTATCCTCGCCGACGACGCGGCGGATGAGGCTATACAACAGGGTGTAACGTGGTGTCGTTACGCTGTCAGCAGCTTCACGCAAGTCTCTTTGGTCACCAGGGCGGCGTCTTGGTCACGTTCCAAGAAAGGGCGAACATCGGCGGCAGCGCGTTCCCAATCGAGTTGGGATAGACGGACTTTGAGAAGATCCCGCCAGTTGTTCTCCGTCACACGCTCGCCGCGCCATCCCGTTTGTGTGAGCGCTGCATTCAAAAGTTCACAGTTCGGCGCCGGCCATGTATTATCCGCGAGGTACCAGATGAGGTCGTAGAGGTCGCGGCCTTTTGTGTACTTTCGTGTCAGCACTGCGTGCAGCTTTCCCGCAAGCAGGGATGGCTTATCGTAATGGAGGATATTCACGGTGACATATCGCCGGATGAGGGTCGTGAGTGTGCCGGCTCCCAGAGGAGGATTCGTGTCGATCCCGATTCTGACCGATAACATCTCGTGTCGCCGTGGGGAAATGCCCAGCTCAAACAACAGTCCTTCAAAACTGAGAAAGGCCGAGCACACCGTCCTGGCGTCGCTCACCTTGATCCTCACCGAGTACGCTTCTGCTTCGAATGCGAGCTTGAGCCCCACGAGAAGCTCCCGAAAGCGATGGTCCTGTGTCGGGTGGATAACCGACAACTCGAGATCTTCGGAGTACCGTGGCATAGAGTAGAGAAAACGCAGCGCGGTTCCGCCCAGGAAGGCCCAGTTGAGAAACGCTCGGTGTTCTTGCAGGCCCTGGAGAATTCGCGCCTGGAGGTATTCGCGGACAAGATTCTTTCTCCGCAACGGGTTGGCTTCGGGAGCCACAAGGTCTGCAAGATAGCTCTTCATAACGCATGGTATGTTGTCTCCGACGCGAACCGGGCGATACGTTTCGCGGCACGCACGAGCTTTGGGGTTCCGCTCTCGTAGGCCAAGCGGCTTAGAGCGTCCATGTCGAGTTGATCGAGGTGCTGGAGCCGCAGTTCACCGAGATACTCACGGCGGTCCGCCTCTGGAGTCAGATACACAAGATCGAGAAGACCCTTTTCGGGTGTGGCAATCATGGCGAACTGCCTTGGCGCAACCTCAATGCGCCGATAACCGGTGAAGAGGGACGTGCGAATATGTCTGAAGCTGAAGGTGCCGACCCCAGAGGTCACAGTCTCCGGCCGACCGGTGGTCACGCTGGTGACGACAGGAACATATTCCGGAATAGTCCCGTAGTGGGCAAGGGCCGACTGGAGGCTCACATACGAGCCCCTCTTGAGCCGGTTTGCCAGCAAGAAAGGATGGGCTGACACCTTTCTATAAGGCTCAGCCAGCACATACACACCTCTGCGTAATGGGATAACCTTGCCCGCTTTGGCCCATCGGCTGAGTTGTAGGTGGATCGTGGCCGGTGACACGTCTCCCGCCAGAAGCAGCGCGGTAGTAAAGACGGGTTCTTCTCCCACGGTACAGAGAAAGTCTCGCCATCGCATGGCAATAACTTATCATATGTGAT
>NSJM01000023.1 GCA_002634395.1 Candidatus Methylomirabilis sp. | reverse complement strand
GGCCAAAGCAGCGGCTGAGTGGTGCGGCCACGCGACGAAGCACGAGGGCGAGAATGGCGGCAAGCCGTGGACCTACCTGCTGATCCCCCACGACGTGATCACGGACAACAAGACGCTCAAGGGGCTGGCCGCGTCCTGCACCTATCGTGGGTAGGTGCGGACGGGTGCGTGCGTTATTAGCGCTGGCGTCCAGCCGGTCGTTGCCGATCGCGGCGCAGTGGAAGGTCAAACCGTTGCTTGGTCCAGAGAATACCAACGATGCTCTTGGCATCCACGATCTTGTGTGATAAGACCCACTGGTAGGCCTGTTCGAACGGGATCGTATGGATCTGCAGAAACTCGGTGGGATCGTGGCGGAGGTCCCGGCCGGCTATAAGTCCTTGAGCCAGAAAAAGCTGGATGGACCCGGTGGAGAAGCCAACCGCGGAATAGAAGGTGCACAGTTTGAGCAGCCGGCGCGGACGAAGTCCGATCTCCTCCTCGCATTCCCGGCGAGCGGTGGCAGTCGGGCGTTCGCCGTGATCGATGATACCGGCCGGGATCTCGTAGATGGCCCGCCGGATAGCCGGTCGATACTGTCGAACCAGGTAGATTCGGCCGTCGTCATCGATCGGCACGATCGCAACAGCGTTCGGAGGACGAACGATGTCCCGGACCGCCTGTCGCCCATCCGGCAGGACGACCGTCTGTTGCTCGGTTGAAAGATACGCCCCCGCGTAGACCACCTGGGTGCCGAGGACTTGTTCGATGAGTTTCATCTCTCCTCCAACGATGATTGAGCCTGCTGAGGAGAGAATAAAGACCCTGCAGGCGACTGTCAACGCCGACTTTCACGATGGCGCTCGGCTCCACGTTCTTTTCTCGTTGGATCGGGTCCACTGAAAGGAAGCCGGATCAAGAGACGGTGCGACGATGGTTCGAAAAAATACTACACTGCGCGAAGAGCTTGTCAGACATCTTTCAGTGAAGCGCGAACCGCTACGGCGAGAGTGGCTTCGCCGAATGAGGGCCAAAGGCCTGCTGGAGGGCCTGACGCTTCAGGAGATTGAGATCGAATCCGGCATGCTCTATGCCTGGCTGGACTGCTTGGACACCGAGCAGTTCGACTCGGTGCTGGCCTATGCCCGCTCCAGGGTGAAGCAGAGCTTACTTGGAGGGCAGACCCCAGAGCAGATTATGGATCGCCTGGTGCTGCTGCATGATGTGTGCAGGAGATCCCTCTTTCAAAGGTATCGGGGTGAGGTGGATCGGCTGGCGAAGCTCCTCGATCTCTACGCCCCCGTGGCAAACCGCCTCCAGACAGTGGTTGTGTTTGCCTTTGTAGAGGAGAGGGAGAGGATGGACAAGAGAGAGATGAACCAGCTTCGGATGCTTGTGAAGGCAGGCATGATCCTCACTGCGAAGCTCTCCCCTGAAGATGTCTTGCAGCGCATCGCCAACATGGCCTGTAAGTTGATGAGCGCCAAATATGCCGCTCTTGGCGTCCTGGATGGCAAGGGCGGTCTCAGTCGCTTCATCACGGCAGGCGTCGACGAGACTACCAGACAGGCCATAGGTTCGCCACCGTGTGGGAAGGGGATCCTGGCGGTACTGATGCGGGAGGTGAAGCCCCTACGCCTGAAGAGCCTGACAGAGGACCCTCGCGCGCATGGGTTCCCACCTCACCATCCTTCGATGAGTTCCTTCCTGGGTGTGCCCGTTATCTCAAAGGGGAAAGTCCTTGGAAATCTCTACGTCACGGAGAAGCAGGGTGCCGACGAGTTCAGCGAAGAGGATGAGACCCTGGCCATGACGTTGGCCGCCCAGGCTGCTATCGCTCTCGAGAACGCCAGTCTGTACGAGGAACTGCGGCGGTCGTATGATGAACTGAAACAGTCGCAGCAGTTGCTGGTTCGGCAGGAGAAGCTTGCCTCGCTTGGCCGATTGGCCGCCGGACTGGCCCACGAACTGAACAATCCCCTCTCCTCGGTGGCCGGCTTTGCCGAGGCCCTCCAACGGCGTATCGAGGCGGAGGAGATCGGTGACCCCTCCGCCTTTGCAGAATGGGGGCAATATGTCACGATGATTCAAAGCGAGGTGGCCCGCGCAGCCGCGATTGTCCGCCGCCTGTTTGACTTTGCGCGGCAGCGCGAGCCCACCTTCAGCCTGGTGGACGTCTATGATGTGGCGTTGAACGCGGTCTCGTTTGTGGTGCAGCAAGCCAGCCTCGAAAATCAGCGGATTGTTGTAGCCCCATTCCCGGATGGGAGTGTAGTCCAGGCCGATGCGCAGATGCTTCAGCAGGTCTTCCTCAACCTTCTAACTAATGCGCTCGATGCCATTGAGAGCGGGGGGGAGATTCGCATAGACGCCCATCACCGTCGAGAGAGCATCGAGCCGGCCTTGGAGCAGGAATGGCTCGATATTTTTGTGTCTGATACGGGTAGCGGGATCTCACCGGAGAATCTTTTGAGAGTCTTCGATCCGTTTTTTACTACCAAAGCAGTCGATAAAGGGACAGGTCTCGGCCTCGCTATTAGCCAAAGCATTGTCGAGCAGCATCAGGGCAGCATCGAGGTACGAAGTGAGGGAATCGGAAAGGGGGCGGTGGTCATCGTCCGCCTGCCGCTGGCCGAGCGTCGTGGGAGGCGTGGGGGTAAGCCGACCTTGAAACGTGAGAGGTGAATATGTCTCACACGAGTGAGCGTACCGGTGCAACCCGGGCGCTTGTCGTCGATGACGAGCGACCTATCCGACTGCTTATGGAAAAGGAGCTTCCACGGGCGGGATATACGGTCACCTGCGTCGGAAGCGGCGAAGAAGCCCTGGGACAGTTACGGGCGCGGGAGTTCGACGTCGTCCTATTGGATCTCAAGATGCCTGGGATCGGTGGGATGGAGACGCTTCGCCGGATTCGCGGGTCCGGCACGACGGCAGAGATCGTCATCTTAACCGGCCACCCCGATGTGGAAAGCGCCATCAACGCAATGAAGCTGGGCGCCTACGACTACCTCACCAAACCGTTTAAGCTCTCTGAATTGGAGGAGGTACTGCGGCGGGCCGCAGAAAGGAAACGCCTGCGTCAAGAGAATACAGCCCTGCGACGCATGGTGGCCCAGCGCGAGCCGGCTCCCATCATGGTTGGCCGAAGCCCCGCCATCAGCTCGCTCTTGGCGACTGTGGAGCGGATCGCGCCGAGCGAGGCCAATATCCTCATTCAAGGGGAGAGCGGAACCGGCAAGAGTCTGGTCGCCAAAGCCATTCATGCGGCAAGCCCTCGAGCGAGCGGCCCCTTCCTGGTCATCAACTGCAGCGGTTTTCAGGATCCGCTTTTGGAAAGCGAGCTCTTCGGGCACGAGAAGGGGGCCTTCACCGGCGCCGTCGGCGTTAAGCAGGGTCTCTTTGAAGTGGCCGATGGCGGGACGCTCCTATTGGATGAGGTGGGGGAAATGAGCCCGGCCATGCAAGCCAAGCTCCTTCAGGTGCTTGACACCAAAGAGCTGCGGCGGGTCGGGGGTACTCGTGTACACCGGGTGGATGTGCGTATTGTCGCGGCGACCAACAAAGACCTGGCCCAGGAGGTGAGGACGGGTCGTTTCCGCGAGGATCTCTATTATCGGCTGAACGTGGTCAGTCTGACGGTACCGTCCTTACGTGAGCGGAAAGAGGACGTTTCCCTCCTGATTGAGCACTTCTTACGGCAATTCCGGGTGACCGGTCAGAAGGCCAAGATCGTCTCTCCAGAGGCTATACCGTCGCTCGTGGACTATCCATGGCCTGGTAATGTGCGAGAGCTTGCCAACACGATCGAGCGCCTGCTGATCCTCTCCTCCGGCGACGTCATTGGCCTCGAAGACCTGCCACCCAACATCCGGTTTCCGAGCGGTCTCACGGGTGGACCCTCCTCGCTCCAGGAGATGGAGCGGCTGCACCTCATCCGGATGCTCGATCACACGGGGGGCAAAAAGATGCAGGCGGCGCGCCTCCTCGGGATCGACCTCAAAACCTTGAATAGCAAGATCAAGCGGTATAACATCCCCTTGTAAAGTGTCCAGTGCAGCCCACCTCGGATGGTGCTGACCAGCAGTCGCTGGCCCCGGCGAGGTCTTGAGAACGTTGACAAGCTCCGGAAAACACAAGACAATCGCCGCATGCGTGGGAAGCGCGAGGGCTAGGTTATGCTGATTAGCATACCCAGTGGTTCGCGAGAGGAATAATGGATACTCGGTGCGAAGTGATGTCAGCGATTGAGACTCTATCGGCCACTGAATTTATCTCTCTTTACCTGTTCGACCGCGTACCCCACATATTCGGAGACGACCGTAGGTCCTTTCTCTCGTGGAAGGGCGCCTTGGCAAAGGCCATAGAGGTGGATCCCGCATGCATCACCCTTGTCGGGAGCTCTGCTGTCGGAATCAGTCTCAACCCTTCTAAGGGATTCAGGCCGTTCGACTCCGGGTCAGACGTCGACGTGGGAGTGATATCTCACTACCACTTTACGGTTGCCTGGCGTTTTCTTCGGACACAAGGGCACCGGCGGACACATGTGGACGCTAAGACGCGAGTAGCGTGGGACGAGCACGTCAAATGCTACATCTACTGGGGTACGATTGCCACTGATCGACTGCTAGGTATCCTACCCTTTGGCAAGAAGTGGCTTGCAGCGCTCACCACAATGGCGCAGACCTCCCCTACTGTTGGGAGGGATATAAACCTTCGAATCTATTCAGACTATGAGTCCTTGCGAGCCTATCAAATCTGGTCGGCGCAGCGCGCACGTGAGGACATCTTGACAAAGGGGGAGGCAGATGCACCGATTCCTTAATACCACACACCGGTCTGTGGTGTGGTTCAAGAAGAGCGACGAAGCTCGCGATCTCGTGATCCGGCCGCCATTTCAGCGCAACCCGGTTTGGTCAAAGAGGCAGCAGAGTGCCTTGATCGACACGATCCTTCTCGAATATCCAATTCCAGAGCTTTACATGCAGGACATTACCGATGCAGAGGGGAACCAGAAGTATATCCTTGTCGATGGGCAACAGCGTATTCGCGCCGTTCTCGACTTCTTGGCTAACGACTTGGAGTTGGTGGACGAGAGCCCGAAATGGGCTGGGATGACTTTTGAGGATCTCACTGTTGGCGATAAGAAAAAGATCTACGAATACAACTTCGTCGTTCGCCAACTGCCAGATATCCCAGACGATGAGATCAGGACCATCTTCCAGCGACTGAACAGAAACACCATGACCCTGACGGCGCAGGAGTTGCGACACGCCACATATTGGGGGCCGTTTATCAAATTGATGGAAGATATTTCGGACTACGAATTCTGGAATGATTCGGGGGTCTTTTCAGCCAACGACCGGCGCAGAATGCTCGACGTTGAGTTTATCAGCGAGTTATCCGTAGCTTACTTGAACGGTATTCAGAATAAGAAGAAGAAACTTGAAGAGTACTACCAGCAATACGAAGAGTCGTTTGACGAAGCCCAAACACTCCTGGCAATGTTCGTCACCGTACTTGGCGAGCTCGCCCAGGTGATACCTGGGCTATCCAAGACGCGGTGGCGCAAGAAGTCAGACTTCTACTCACTGTTTCTCGCATTTGCCAGGAACGTCGAGCGACTTCCACTTGCAGCAGAAAAGCGCGACGCTGCCAGAGCCGTGCTTTCTGAGTTCGCGGAGCAGGTCGACGCGGTTATCAAGGAGATGCTTCCGGAAGGTACGAAAGCCCCTACGACCGTGACAGATTACGTGAAGAATGTGGAGCGGGCAGCATCCGACCTGGCAACGCGGACCGAGAGGGATCGGGTCCTAAACGAGATCCTGGCCGAGGTATTCGCGAATGGCTGAATGCACCCGGCGAGGGAGGGAGCGGTGACTTCCCTCGCCGGGTGCATTCACGTCGCTAGATGGCTGCTTGCGGCTTGACGTGATGAACCTCACCTACGTTACAGGGGCCGCTGAGGCTTAAAGTTGTTGGCCCAATTGCAGATGTTGAGGTTGTCGCATCAGGCCCAGAAATACGGATGTACTCCTACATCCGCAGGGCGTATGGTCGAGGTCGATGGCGGAAGGGTGTTGCCACTGTTCGCCTGCCGAGCGAGCGTTGGTTGAATCGAACCGGAAGCTGATGGAGCTTTTCGAGAAGAAGATTCAGGCGAAGCTGGCGGAGATTTGTGGTGCGGGTGAATGACCGCAGTGGAGCAGACGAAAGTGCCCACGAGTCACCGGTTTTTGGATGAAGCGGGTGACCCCACGTTCTTCAAGAAGGGGCGTATCTTGGCGGTGGGCGAGCCTGGCGTTTCGCTGGCGTTCTCACTGGGCATGGTCAAATTCAATGGGGACCTACAGCCGATCCGCGCCGGAATCCGGCGTCTGCAGGATGAGATCGCAGAAGACGATTACCTCAATACAATCGCCAGCGTCGCGAAGAGAGTATCTGGAGGTGGATTTTACTTTCACGCAACGGACGATTCACCGGAAGTGCGCGAACGCATGTTCCGGTTCATCCAGTCGCTTGATTGCTCTCTGGAAATGGTCGTGGCCCGTAAGATACCGGCTCTTTTTGCGAAGAAGCATCATCATAAGGACTCGGAATTTTACGCCGATCTACTTTCGCACCTGATCAAAAACAAGCTCAAACTGGGGCAACGGTTGGTCCTCAATATCGCCGCCCGAGGGGTATCCACCCGTAACATGAATTTGGAATTGGCATTGAGCAAGGCGCATGAGCGCTTCCGCAAGAAATGGAGTGCTGGTGAAATCCAATCTTCGGTGGTCTTCAACGTCCAAACACCACGGACGGAGCCGCTTCTCTGTGTGGCCGACTATTTGTGCTGGTCCGTACAGCGGGTCTTCGAACGTGGGGAAATGCGGCATTACGAATTCATCCGGGAAAAGGTCAGCCTGGCGGTTGACCTGTACGACACCGCCAAGTACGAGGGTAGCGGGAACTACTACACGCGGGAGCGACCGTTGACAGCCCAAAATAAATTAAGCCCGCTTTTGCCCTAAGAGGGTTACCCCTCGACGACGTGAAGTCGGATTTCAGGCAACGCAGGCTACATATAATAGTATCATAATACGTAACTTGTAACAAAAAGATTCGGAAGCCAAACAAGCATTCCAAAAAATCGATGAAAACGATCAAGGATATGCCGAAGCACAGCCGCCCGCACGAGCAACTGCAAGAGAAAGGCGCGTCGGCCCGCACTGGCACGGGATTCCGCTCGGCATTGAGAAGAGAACTAGGGACAGATACTATTTTTGGTGCGAAGAATTGAGGGCTGGCCTGCGCTGGAACCGACCGCATAGAGCGCGCGTTGGTGGAGGCAAACCGGAAGCTGATGGAGATTTTCGAGAAGAAGATTCAGTCGAAGTTGGCGGAGGTGTGGGGAGAGGAGATCAGCGCGGGCACACAAAAGACTTGAAAGCTGTATCCAATTTGGGTACACTCGTACCCATAATGAGTACGGCCAGCGCAATCCATACAATCGGCACAGCGTTATTCGGCAAGACGCAACGGGCGCTGTTGGGGTTATTTTTCGTGCGGCCGGAGCAGTCGTTTTATCTCCGGCAGATCGTACGCACGGCCGGAATCGGCCAGGGCGCGGCGCAGCGTGAGCTGGGGCGCTGGCTCGAAGCGGGGCTGCTTGTACGGACGCGACGCGGGAACCAGGTACATTACCAAGCCAATACGGCGTCACCGATCTTTGCCGAGTTGAAGGGTCTGGCGATCAAGACGGCAGGGGTGGTGGAAGTCTTGCGCGAGGCGTTGACCGGACTCGCCGATCGGATCACGGTGGCGTTTGTCCACGGATCGGTGGTGCGCGGCACAGAGAAGGCCGGAAGCGACGTGGATGTGGTGGTGGTGGGTGCCGTAACTTTCAGCGAAGTCGTCGCCGCCCTGCACGACGCACAGGAACAGCTCGGACGCGAGGTGAACCCGACAGTGTATACGGTGCGGGAGTTCCGTGAGAAGTTGGATGCCGGCCATCATTTCCTGACCGCCACGGTGTCGGCGCCGAAGCTGTTTCTGATCGGAGGTGATCGTGAGCTTGACCGATTGGGCGCGTAACGGTTGGCTCGTCGAACACCGGACCAGTCCGCAGGAAATCGCCGATCTGCTCGGCGTGGCCGACCGGGATTTGCGCGATGGCGCGGTAAAGGATTTGAGCGAGGATTGGCGACTGGCAATTGCGTACAATGCGGCATTACAGTGCGCTACGACGGCGTTGGCCGCCTGTGGCTACCGGGCCTCGAGAGACGCATATCACTATCGGGTGATCCAGAGCCTGGCGCACTCCATCGGCGCGGACGCCAATCTGATCGCTCAACTCGACGCCTTCCGCAAGAAACGCAACATCGGCGATTACGAACGGGCCGGATTGGTCTCGGAAACCGAAGCGCGAGAGATGCTGGCGTTAGCGCGAGCATTACGAAAATGCGTTGAGAAATGGCTGCGGCAGAACCATTCGCACCTGCGGCCGACATAGGCGCCACACGTGCAGATCCGCTCGACCCGCCGCGTCGGTAAGAAATTCCGCCCGGAATGAAACCTGGAACTTGGGACCTGGAACAGCATGACCGGAGATAAAGCCATGAAGGTAGCGGTGGTGGGGGTGGGGGCAGTGGGGGGCTACTTCGGCGGCCTGCTGGCCAAGGGTGGCGCCGATGTGACCTTTATTGCCAGAGGGAAGTGCCTGGAAGCGCTCAGGACGAGGGGTCTTACGGTCAGGAGTGCGAAGGGAGACTTTTCTGTCCGCGTCCGCGCCACTGATGATCCCACAGAGATTGGTACCGTAGATTTGCTCCTCTTCTGTGTAAAATCGTACGATACCGAGTCGGCCATTCGCCAGGCGCTCCCAATGGTCGGGCAGCACACCGTCATCTTGTCGCTGCAGAACGGCATTGACAACGAGGAAAAGATCGCGTCCCTCGTTGGAAAAGAGAAAGTGCTCGCGGGGGTTGCCTACATCGGGGCGAGTGTGCTGGAGCCTGGGGCAGTCCTTCACCAGGAGGGCGGGAAGATTATGTTCGGTGAAGTGGCTGGCGACGCCAGCGAACGGGTTATCAGGCTCAAAGCATTCTTCGATCGATACGATCTGCCTGCTGAAGGCTCTCCTGATATGAAAAAGATTCTGTGGACGAAGCTCGCATGGAATGCCCCCTTCAACGCGATCAATACACTGGTCGGTGGTCCCGTCAAGACGATCATCGAGAACCCCCACACCTTCGAGCTGGCGAGGCGGGTGACGGAGGAGGTCGTCACTGTCGCGCATGCCTCAGGGGTCCCTCTGGCCTTTGAGCTGGTTTGGGAAAGGAACATCCGATTTTCCCAAAGCTACGACGTGAAGACCTCGATGCTTCAAGACCTGGAGGCGGGTAAGCCCTTGGAGTGCGAAGCCCTTAACGGCGTCATTATCAAGAAGGCAGTCGAATGCGGCCTCAAGGCACCCTACAACTTCGCCCTCTATGCCCTCCTGTCTGGGCTTCGGATCGCGAGTTGAGCCGCCCACCATTACAGCCCTCTAACATCAACAACTCTTCTTGAAGTGACGGAAGCAGAATGCTATACCATCCTTAATCGGTATTGGCTCGCCAATGGCCCTCTCCCTCCGAGAGGCCGCCGACCGTTACCTGGAATAGAAAAGCCGGACTAAATTTCAGAGGCGCTATGCTCTCCTTGCCTGATTTATGCTAATATCAGGTGTCATAAATTGTCCGACTTACGAGACGTCAGTCAAACTTTACAGCCAAAAAGAGGATCGTGAGAGAGGACACTCGATACGAGGAGGAGCTTCATGGCCGATACCCTGACCATCATCGATAACCGAACCGGGAAGACGTACGATGTTCCTGTCGAAAACGGGACGATCAAGGCCATGGATCTCCGACAGATCAAGACCTCTGACAGCGATTTCGGATTGATGAGCTACGACCCGTCGTTCAGCAACACCGCGTGGTGCAAGAGCCGGATTACGTTTATCGACGGTGAGCAAGGGATTTTGATGCATAGGGGCTATCTCATCGAACAGTTGGCCGAGAAAAGCACTTACCTGGAGACCGCGTACCTTCTTATTTATGGAGAGCTTCCCACCGGTGACCAGATGGATGGATTTGTCAACCAGATCACACGCCATACCATGGTCCATGAAAACATCAAGAAGTTGATGGACGGCTTTCACTACGACGCTCACCCGATGGGGATTCTCCTGGGGACGGTCGGCGCCCTCTCGACATTTTATCCGGATGCCAAGGATATCATGGATCCAACGTCCCGCCACAGGCAGATCATCCGTCTGATCGCCAAGATGCCGACACTGGCGGCGTATGCCTATCGGCATAGCCGTGGCCTGCCGTATGCCTACCCGGACAACAACCTGAGTTTCACCGGCAACTTCCTCAACATGCTGTTCCGGATTACGGAGCCCACATACTACCCGCATCCTGTACTGGAAAGGGCTTTAGATATCCTGTTTGTCCTGCACGCCGATCACGAACAGAACTGCAGTGCTTTAGCTATGCGGTCTGTGGGTAGCTCATACGTCGATCCATACTCGGCTGTGGCTGCAGCCATCGCCGCCCTCTACGGCCCCCTGCACGGAGGGGCCAATGAGGCTGTGCTCCGGATGTTGAAAGAGATCGGATCGAAGGACAAGGTGGCTGCGCACATTAAGAAGGTTAAGGCCGGCGAGCTGCGGTTGATGGGATTCGGCCATCGAGTCTACAAGAACTACGATCCCAGGGCAAAGGTCATCAAACGATTAGCCGAAGAGGTCTTTGAGGTGACAGGAAAAAATCCTTTGCTGGAGGTCGCTCTCGAGCTGGAGCGAATTGCGCTTGAGGATGAGTACTTCATCGCGCGAAAGCTCTACCCGAACATCGATTTTTATACCGGCTTGATTTACGAGGCGATGAAGTTTCCGATGGATATGTTCCCGGTGCTCTTTGCCATCCCCAGAACAGCCGGTTGGGTTGCCCAGTGGGAGGAGATGCTCCTCGACCACGAACAAAAGATCGCGCGTCCCAGGCAGATCTATCTCGGTCAGTCGCGGCGCGACTATTACCCAATGGCTAATCGACCAAGTCAGACGCCAGGAAGGGATTGATGAAGTGTTCATGATATGGCCATCATCACCATCTCCAGACAGATTGGAAGCGGGGGCGATGAGATTGCCGCCCGGCTGGCCAAAGAGCTTCGGTTTACGCTCGTAGACCACACCCTGCTCGTCGAATTGCTGAAGGCGCAAGGCCTCTCGAAGTCGGACGTCGAAGCACTCGATGAGGCAGAGTTCGGGGAAGCGCGGCAGGATCCCGAGCAGGATCGGGTTTATGTAGATCTCCTCCCTACGCTGATCACAGATCTCGCCGCAGAAAAGAATCTGGTGGTACTGGGTCGTGGGGGTCAATGTATCTTCCGAGGGTTCCCGGGGGCATTGCATGTGCGCGTGGTAGCCAACGCGAAAGAGCGGGCCAGGCGTCTCATGGGTCAACGGGGCATAGAAGCACACTCTGCGGTTCGTCTGATTGAGGAAAGCGATGAGGCCAGGCGGCGCTTCATCCAATATCACTACGGGGAAGACATCGACGCCGTCGCCCACTACGATCTGGTCATCAATGCTGATCGCCTGAACGTGGAGGTGGTGACGCGCCTCATTCAACTCGCCGCAGAGATGGCAGATCTCATGGGGAAGGGGCAAGAGATCGGACGTTGGCTCGAGACGGCCCGCCCGTTCCCCTTTGCTCATCCCAGCGAGGAGGAGTTTGCGAAGGTTTTGGATTTCTACCAAATACGGTGGGAATATGAGCCCAGGACATTTCCTCTTGCCTGGGATGAGGCGGGCAATGCGGCCGAAGCCTTTTCGCCGGACTTCTATTTAGTTGACTTCGACCTTTTTATTGAGCTGACCACGCTTAAGCAGAGTCTGGTGACGGAGAAGAATCGAAAGATCAGGCGATTTCGAGAGTTGTACCCGGAGGTTGCACTCAAGGTATTTTACGGGAGGGATTATCGAAGCTTACTCGCCAAGTATGGGCTTGCAAAAAGAGGTAGCTCCAAGTGACCCTTTGGCCTCTTTACTTTCCCAGGAAAATCACTCTTCAGCTTTTCCTGGCTTCCCTTGATCTTACCACCAGCTTGCTTAGCCTGATGCGTTGCTCAAGGGCCCGGGAACTTCTGAACTACCCCGGTACTTTCAGGCCTCCAGACCTCTTGGAGCTACTAAATATATATGGCTGCCTCGAGGTTTTGTCAAGAGGGAAACGGCCTTCCCGCAATTTTGTGAGGGCTTGAAATGCACCATGACATGATTCAGGACCTTGCTGAAGTATTGATTACAGAAGAGGCGATCGCTCATCGCGTGAGGGAATTGGGAGCTGAAATTTCACGAGATTATTGTGGCAAAGAGCTTGTCCTCGCCGGTGTGCTAAGGGGGGCCTTGTTCTTCCTCGCTGATCTGGCAAGAGCCATATCCATTCCGCTTGCAATCGACTTTATTTCTATTTCGAGCTATGGTCCCACAACCAAAGCCTCCGGCGTTGTCGGTATCAGAAAAGACCTTGATGAAAGTATTGGTGGCCGAGACCTTCTCGTCATAGAAGACATCGTGGATACCGGTCTCACGCTGAGCTACCTGCTCAAGATCTTCCGAGTGCGCCAGCCGTCCAGCCTGCAGGTCTGTACGTTTTTGGACCGGAAGGTGCGCCGTATTATTGACCTCCCCCTTGCCTATCGGGGATTTGAAATTCCCGAGAAGTTTGTCGTCGGCTATGGCCTCGATTACGACCAGCGCTATCGCAACCTTCCCTGCATCGGTATCCTGAAGCCCGAGGTGATGGGACGCTAGGGCCTTCACTCAGAATTCCCGATTCGCAGTCTCCCGGCAAGCCTCTCGACACCCTTGCCGAGATATGGTAGAAGTACATGACGCCGGGGTGGTGAAACTGGCAGACGCACGGGACTCAAAATCCCGCGGGCTTCGGCCCATGAGGGTTCGACCCCCTCCCCCGGCACCAACACAACCACACGGTAAGATGTATTTCCGTGCTAACCTCTCTTTCTCAGAGAGGCCGTCTTGAGGTCGTACAGGTGCTGCTCGCGCAGGGCGCGAAGGAAGGACGACCATGAGCGACGATGTGAACGCCGCAGACAAACACGGCATAACAGTCTTAATGAAAGCATGTCAGGACGGCCGTCCCGAGGCCGTGCAAGCACTGATCGCGCAGGGCGCGCAGGTAAACGCCAGAGATGAGTATGGCTGGTCGGCCTTGATGAGAGCGTCTCTGAGAGGCCGTCTTGAGGTCGTCCAGGCGCTGCTTGCGGCTGGCGCGTATGTGCACGTCAAATCTGACGGGGGCTGGTCGGCCTTGATGAGAGCGGCTCTGGCAGGCCATCTTGAGGTCGTCCAGGCGCTGCTTGCGGCTGGCGCGGATGTGAACGCCCAACAGGACAATGGCGCAACGGCCTTGATATGGGCGTCTCAGGAAGGCCATCGCGAGGTCGTCCAGGCGCTGCTTGCGGCGGGCGCGAATGTACACGCCAAAACCAACAAGGGCGTAACGGCCTCGATGATAGCGTTTAATAGGGGCGAGGACGAGATCGTGCAGATCCTCAAGGAAGCCGGGGCAAAGGAATAGCCCTCAAGGAAGATTGCCAATGGTAATGGGGGGGTCTGGTCACCCTCATATGTTTGCGCAACCGGTTGTGTGGCAGCATGAAGAAGCTCTTATCAATCGCAATCGGTGAAGGCGTGCGAGTGGCTCGTCTACGCGATACTCCTTCCATCGAACAGCGCTCAACGCTTCCCGTGATCATTCAAGGTGGCATGGGTGCCGCTGTCTCCAATTGGCGGCTGGCCAACGCCGTGGCACGAACCGGCCAATTGGGGGTCGTCTCCGGCACCGGCCTCGATACGGTGTTCGTGCGTCGCTTGCAGGATGGCGATTGCGGCGGCCACATGCGGCGGGGGATGGAACAGTTCCCGATCCGTCGCGCTGCAGACGAGGCCATGCGCCGCTACTATCGTCCCGAGGGTCGGGCGCCGGGTGAGCCGTACACGATGCTTCCCCTGTACCGGCAGGTGGTTGCTCCCGCTCGGCACGAGCTCACCATGCTGGCCGCGTTCGTCGAAGTGTTCCTCGCCAGGGAGGGACACGATGCCCCGGTTGGGATCAATCTGCTCACCAAAATTCAGCTACTGACGCTGCCGACGCTCTACGGTGCGATGCTCGCCGGGGTCGGCTACGTCCTGATGGGCGCCGGTATCCCGCGAGAGATCGCAGGAGCGCTCGACCTGCTTGCGGGACACCACACGGCCCGGCTCCGATTCGACGTGGAGGGACTCCCCTCCGACGCCGTCGAATACCTCGAGTTTGATCCCAGCGCCCATTGGGAGACGCCGCCGGCGCCACTCGTGCGGCCGAAGTTCTTCCCGATCGTCGCGAGTAACTCCCTGGCGACGATGCTCGCCCGCAAGGCGATCGGCCATGTGGACGGATTCGTAATCGAGGGCCCCACCGCCGGCGGCCACAACGCCCCGCCCCGCGGGGAACCACGATTCAACGAGCGCGGCGAGCCGATCTACGGCAAATGCGACGAGGTGGACCTCACAAAGATCCGAAACCTCGGGCTGCCGTTCTGGGTGGCGGGTGGGGCCGGACACCCCGATCGCCTGGTTGCGGCGCGCAAGGCGGGAGCCGCCGGAGTCCAAGTCGGGACACTTTTCGCCTTCTGCGATGAATCGGGACTCGCTGAGCCGATCAAGCGCTCGGTGCTCGCTCACGCGGCCCGCGGCGAGGTGGACGTTCGCACGGAGCCTCGCGCATCACCCACCGGTTTTCCAATCAAGGTCGTGGAGTGGGCTGAGAATCCCGCCGTGGGTGTCACGCGCGAGCGGGTCTGCGATCTGGGGTACCTGCGCGTCGCCTGCATGGCGGCGGATGGGAAAGTAGACTACCGATGCCCTAGTGAGCCTGAGGCCGACTACGTGAAGAAGGGCGGTAAAATGGAGGACACAATCGGCCGCCAGTGCCTGTGCAACGCGCTGCTCTCTGTCGTCGGGTACCCGCAGACCCGTGATGACGGCACCGTGGAGCCGCCGATCGTCACCGGTGGCGACGACCTTATCACCATCGGTGCCTTCCTGCGTGGTCGGACGAGCTATACCGCTGCGGACGTCGTTGCCTATCTGTTATCAGATTGTCATGAAACCTAGGGCCGTTCGGCTTTACACGGACGAGAAGCTGACGGACTCGCCGGATACTATTCGAGCAAGCGAGCCGGTCGCGTCAGCGACTGGATCGCTTGCTCGAAACGATTTCCAGCTTTGTCCTCATTGAGACAGAAGTTGCAGGAGTGAGTTCGCGGTGCCCAAGCAGTCGTCTCCTTGCTGAGGGGGGCCAGCGGTTATCAAAAACCTATCACGATGGGGTTATGGTCATGAAGGTACAAAGCATCACGCTTGCCGTCATGCTTGCGGTGGGATTCATGGTGAGTTCCGCCACGACCGCATCGGCGGAAGATGTGAAGTACGATTTGAAACCGACAACGACAATGAAGGCTCTCCTCACGGATTCTATCGGCAAACGTATGGCGTTGCGGCTGGAGTCCGGAGAGGAAATAGAAGGGACGGTGTCCGTAGTTGGCGACCATCTGGTCCTGGTCTCGAAACTTTCGAAGAGAGATTTTTTTGATGCCTTTGTCAGTATCGACCGGATCAGCGCGGTGATTATCAGGGCACGGTAACGTTGGCGTAAAAGCTCTTGCCTTTAGTGCGGCTCTCTGGTATAAGGCGAAGACGTCTTCAGTCAGACTGATCTGTAGGGGCGCGGCTTGGCTCGTCTGTTCTGAATTGGGTGAGCCCTGCCCCTATGGAAGGTCTTTCGATACCCTCACGAGGTCTTTGTCGATGCCACGCTACCTCTTGCCTGTCCTGTTGGCGCTCTTCGTCCTTACCCTCCCCTGCTTCATGCCGGTAGTCTCGGCCCAGGACACAGAATCCCGGGGCCTCCTCGATAAGATCAACGAGATCAAATCAACCGTTCGGGTCGAGGCAAATGAAATCGAGCGCCGCGAGCGTGACAAGTTTACCATCGCGAGAGGCGACGTCCGGATCCGGATGGAGAACCGTATCCTTAATGCCGATGAAGTCGAGTTGGACCAGGTTCAGGAGATCATCCGAGCCAGGGGGCGAGTTCAACTCATCGATGGGGCAAGCCGTCTGGATGGCGACCGGTTTGAATACCACTACCGCACTAATACGGGTGTCATGTATCAGGCTAAAGGGGCGATGCCCCCTGCGACCGTCTTTCAAGGCGTCGAGATTCATAAGGAAGGGGATCGCAGATATCGGCTGATCCAGGGCAGCTTTACCTCCTGCCGCATCTGCCAGCCTGAGCCGGGCGGCGTCGATTGGGAGATCTGGGCAAAAGAGGCGGTAGTCGAACAAGACGAGTATCTCGAGGCAAAGTCGGCGTCTTTGTGGATTCGGGGCATCCCGTCTCTGTATACCCCGTACATCACCTATCCTATCGGGCCACGGCGCACCGGCCTTCTTATTCCACGGATCGGCGGTGGCGGGAAGTCAGGATTCACCTATAAGCAGCCTTTCTTCTGGGCCATCGATGAGTCTCAGGACCTGACCCTGACCGGCATCTACCGAACCGATCGTGGCGCGGAGGGCCAGGCTACCTACAGATACGTTCTAGGGCCGGAGGCGAGTGGCTTGGTGGAGGGCCGGGTGCTCCAGGATCGGCGGAGTGAGGACCAGAGTGAGGTGCGAGCATCCATCATCGCCCGTCACGATCAGCAATGGAGCCCGGAGTTGAGCCTGAAAAGTGACATCAATTACGTCAGCGACCGGCGGATTCAACGAAGATTTCCCGAGACCCCGCCCGAGTTGCGAACCTCGAACCTCACCAACTCGCGAATCTTCCTGACGCAGATATGGTCGAATTATGGCCTGCAATTCCTGGTCGACGATACCCGCACTCTTGAGCCGGACATCACCGACAGCCGTCTGAGTCGACTGCCCACACTGAACTTCTCCGCCTTTCCACAGCATCTGTTCGGCTCGCCGATCCTTCTGGAGACACAACTCTCCGGGACCTATCTGCAGCGGAAAGAGACTACGGACAGTGGCCGCGCTGATCTGTTTCCGAAGCTCTCGCTCCCGTGGCGCCTGCTGCCATGGGCGACTATGACGCCCTCGATCGGCTTTCGGGAGACCGCGTACACAAACCGTACAGATGGAGTGGGGGGTGGTACGAGCCGGGAGCTGTTTGAGGCGCGCAACGAGCTGCAGGCCAGATTCCTCCGCGGATTTGAAGTGGCAAGCGGACGGGTCGATCGGGTGGTCCATCTGCTTGAACCGCGCATCAGCTACTGGTTCATCAATCCTGTGGGTCAGCAGAGGATCCCGCAGTTTGATAACGTCGATTTTGTCAGCCCACAGAACAGGGTGACCTATTCTCTCACGAACCGCCTGCTGGCCAAGCTCAAAGAGGCCGACGGGTCCATCCGAACCCATGAACTCCTCTCCTTTTCACTCAGCCAGAGTGTCAACCTGAATCGCCGAACGCGAACCTTTTCTGATCTCTTTCTGAATGCGCTGACACCGGAACGGATCGATCAGGCCGTTCGTGAGGCAAAAGCCACATCGTTAGGCAATGGGTTCACGCGGGTACCGGAGCGACGCCTTTCAAACCTGGTAGCCGACCTCCGCGCCTCTCCCTTGCAGAATCTGGCATTCTATGGGGTCACCGCCATCAACACTGAAAGGAACCGGGTAGATGGAATTGAGGCTGGAGTCCGGTTTGCCTATCCCGAGTATGGGCGGATAGATCTGGCCCATACCTTCATCCGCGGTGGCGACACGGCCGATCAGCCCGATTCATCTCCATTTCACGATCGGAAGACTTCCGGCATTATTGGCCGGTTGCTGCTCACGCCGCTCAAGAACGTTGCCATCAACTATCTCGGTCGCTATGATCCACGCCGAAACCAAAGTTTAGAGAACAATGTGGTCCTGAGCTACGCCACCTGCTGCTGGATGGTGGGGCTTCATTTCCTTAACCGCGCAGAAGTGCCGGGGATCAGAGGTTCGGAGAACAGTGTCGAGTTCTTCCTCGACCTGCTGACCGGCGGGGCCCCTCCACCCCCAGAGCGAGGAGCCCAGTACCTGAGGCGCTAAAGGCAGTTGACCGAAACTGGGTGGCACGGGTAAACTAATTGGTTATGAGAAGGCGACTACCCCTTAAGGGGTAGTCTCTTTGAGGAGGAGCCATGTACTACCCGGTATTTCGGCCACGGCGCTTGCGCCAGAATGAGACTCTTCGTCGACTGGTTCGAGAGACCCACCTGCATCGTGACGATCTGATTCAGCCGCTCTTCGTCGTCCATGGACGAGGTGTGCGTCAGGAAATCCCCTCGATGCCTGGCTGTTACCATCTTTCGGTGGATGAGCTGGCCAAGGAGGCGAAAGAGGTAGCTGCGATGGGTATCCCCGGGATCATCCTGTTTGGTCTTCCGGCCGCGAAAGATGCCGTGGGCTCCGAAGCCTACGCTGAGGATGGTGTTGTCCAACAGGCGGTACGGGCGGTCAAGGACACTGTCTCTGACCTCCTGGTGATCACGGACGTCTGTTTATGCGAGTACACGAGCCATGGTCACTGCGGTGTCGTGGAGCGTGGGCAGGTCAAGAACGATCCCACGCTGGAACTGCTGGCCAGAACGGCGCTCTCTCATGCCGAGTCCGGCGTCGATATGGTTGCGCCATCCGACATGATGGATGGTCGGGTAGCAGCCATCCGAGAGACGCTGGATGAAGAGGGGTTCGAGAATACGCCGATCATGGCCTATTCGGCTAAGTATGCCAGCGCCTTCTACGGCCCGTTCCGCGAGGCGGCTGCCGCGGCCCCCCAGTTCGGCGATCGTCGTTCCTACCAGATGGATCCGGCCAACAGCGACGAGGCGCTTCGAGAGGTGGGACTTGACCTGGAGGAGGGGGCAGACATCGTAATGGTGAAGCCGGCCCTCCCGTACCTGGATATCCTCTGGCGGGTGAAGGAGGAATTCGGTGGGCCGGTCGCGGCCTATCACGTGAGCGGCGAGTACGCCATGCTGAAGGCGGCCGGGCAGCTCGGGTGGATCGATGAGGAGCGAGTCTTGATGGAGATGCTGACGTCGATCAAACGGGCCGGCGCCGATCTGATCCTGACCTATGCGGCAAAGGAGGCTGCGCGCCTACTGGAGAACAGGCCATGACCAACGCTCCCGTGCGCCGCACACAGACCGGTCCTCGCTCGAAGGCGCTCTTTGAAGAGGCCGCGCTTCTCATGCCCGGAGGTGTGAACAGCCCCGTGCGGGCGTTTAAGGCTGTGGGCGGGCAACCGGTGGTGATCGAGCGAGCCCACGGCTGTCGCCTCGACGACGTCGATGGCCATAGCTATATCGACTATGTCGGCTCCTGGGGGCCGATGATTGTCGGCCATGCCCACCCCGCCATCGTGAAGGCGATCCAGGAGGCGGCGGCGCTTGGGGTAAGCTACGGCGCGCCGACTCCATGGGAGGCGACACTCGCTCGAATGGTGGTCGAGGCAATTCCCTCGATCGAACTGGTCCGGTTTGTCAACTCTGGGACAGAGGCGACCATGAGTGCCATTCGACTGGCCCGCGGCGTCACGGGACGCAATCGGATCGTCAAGTTCGAGGGGTGCTACCATGGGCATGCCGACAGCCTCCTGGTCAAGGCCGGCTCCGGTGCCATGACCTTTGGTGTGCCGGACAGTCTCGGTGTTCCGCCCGATCTTGCCCGCTTGACAATCGCGCTGCCGTACAATGACAGCGATGCCGTACGGGCGGCCTTTCAGTCGGTCGGCACAGAGATCGCCTGCGTGATTGTGGAGCCGGTCGTCGGCAACATGGGGGTGGTTCCGCCGAAGCCGGAGTTTCTTACGGCGTTGCGAGAGATAACCGCCGCTTACGGCTCACTGCTGATCTTCGATGAAGTAATGACCGGATTCCGGCTAGGTAAAGGCGGCGCCCAGGCCCTCTACGGCATTCGGCCGGATCTGACCTGTCTTGGAAAAATCATTGGCGGCGGCCTACCGGTCGGCGCGTACGGCGGTCCGCGCTCGATCATGGAACAGGTCGCCCCCCTGGGGCCCGTCTATCAGGCCGGGACCCTGTCCGGTAATCCCCTCGCCATGAGGGCCGGTATTGAGACCCTTCGTCTTCTCGATGAGCCGGGATTCTACGAGCGGCTTGAGGCGAAGGGGGAGCAATTGGAAGCGGGGTTGCGGGAGCTGGCGTTACAGGAGGGTATTGCGCTCCAGTGTCAACGGGTCGGCTCGATGTGGACCGCCTTCTTTGCTGAGCAGCCTGTTATCAACTACCAGACGGCTCGCGCCGCAGATACCGACCGCTACGCCGCGTTCTTCTGGGCCATGCTTGAACGGGGAATCTATCTTCCGCCTTCCCAGTTCGAGGCGGCCTTTCTTTCCGATGCCCATACAGATGCCGATATTGAAACGACGCTGCTGGCAGCGAAGGATGCTCTGGCCACACTTCGTTGTCGCTAACATTAAATCATCTACTCGAATTAAAGGAGGGCCGTTAAATTGTTGACCTTGATCCCATTCCGGCTTCGTTGCAAGTGGTTATTAGCAGTATCGATGTTGATTATCGTGGGGACTTCTCCCGCATTCGGCGCTGAGAGCCAAGGTGCGGTAAGCGCTCAGTCGAACTACGAGACCAAGTGTGCCAGATGTCACGGTGAAGGCGGTAAAGGCAATGGGATGCAGGCAAAGATGCTTTTTTTTATGATGAAGATGCCCAACTTAGCCGATTCGACCTATATGCAAACACGATCCGATGACGTCCTTTTCCAGATTATCAAGGGGGGGGGTAAGGCGGGAATGCCTGCGTATGGACTAAAGCTGGCTGACCCCGAGATCAAGGATCTGGTGGCCTACATTAGAAGCTTTACGAAGGCGCCAGGGCTCGCGAAGCCGACGGGAGCATCGCGCTAAAAATGATGCGCTTTTCTCATTGACAGATGTAGGAGGGTATGCTAAAAATTTCACGAAGTTAATTGCGAAGTCTCGGAAGCCCCTGCAGCGAACAGTCGGCAAACTCTTCAGAATGCCCTGCGCGGGGCATTTTTTTTGTCGCCGCGTAGATCACGGGCCCAGCGATCCCCGCACGAGGCCAGGCCGTAAAACCCGCCTCGTCCACGTCGGACGCGCACATCGAATGTAGGTGGTGAGATGGCAGCGGATTATGCAATTGTAGGTATTTTTCTGATCGTCGGTCTGCTTTTCGTTGTGGTCAATGTCGACGTTGTCTCCCGGCTGCTGCGCCCCACCAACCCTGAGCCGGAAAAGTACACGACGTACGAATGCGGCGAAGACCCGGTCGGTGCCTCCTGGATCCGCGTTCACGTCCGGTACTACCTGTATGCGTTGGTCTATGTCATCTTCGCGGTGGAGACGATCTATCTGCTGCCCTGGGCAGTCGTCTTCCGGAAGCTGGGGATGTTTGCGTTTGTAGAGATGATGCTCTTTATTGCCATTCTGCTGGTGGGTTTCGCCTATGCCTGGCGCAAGGGCGCCTTGGAGTGGGTCTGATGACGCCGGATGAGGTTATCGACACCATCAAGTCGCAGTTCGGCGATGCCGTAACGGCCTCAGAGGTCAAGGGTGTCGAGGCTCGAATCGATATCCATCCGGAGAAGAATTACGAAATCCTGATGACGCTGAAAGGGATAGGGCTCGACTATCTGAACTGCCTGAGTGCGGTGGACAGGATTGCGAGCGGCGAACTTGAGGTGGTGTATAACCTCTCCTCCCTGTCGCTATCGACAAAGGCCCTGGTGAGGGCACGGGTTCCGCGTGAGGATCCGATCATCCGGAGCGTGGCGTCGCTGTGGGGCACGGCAGACTGGCATGAACGGGAGGCGTTCGACATGATGGGGATCCGCTTTGATGGTCATCCGGACCTCCGGCGGATTCTGCTTTCTGAGGATTGGGTCGGGTATCCGTTGCGCAAAGACTATCAGGACGAACGGCTGGTCCCGTATGAGCCGGTGTAATGATCAGTGTCGTTGAGGCAGGCAGATGAATCCGCACGAGATGGAGATTGCTGAGCCCTCCCATGAGACGATGGAGGAGATGTACGTCAACATGGGGCCGCAGCACCCCAGCACGCACGGCGTGCTTCGCCTCCTGTTGAAGCTGGATGGCGAGGTGGTCACCGAGGTAGTTCCGTACATCGGCTACCTGCACCGCTGTCATGAAAAGATCGGTGAGAACCGCATCTATACGCAGATCATTCCGTACACCGATCGGCTGGACTATCTGGCCTCGATGTATAACAACTGGGGCTTTGTGTTGACGATGGAGCGGCACCTGGGGATTGCCGTACCGGAACGGGCTGAATATATGCGGGTCATCCTGGGCGAGCTGCAGCGAATCGCCAGCCACCTGATCTGGCTGGGGACCTTCGGACTCGACCTGGGTAACTTCACGATCTTCTTGTACTGCTTCCGGGAGCGTGAAAAGATCCTGGATCTGTTCGAATCGGTCTGCGGTCAACGACTGAACTACGCCTTCTACCGGATCGGCGGGATGCCATTGGACCTCCCGGATTCCTTCGTGGCCGACTGTAAGGCGTTCCTGGAATGGTTTAAGCCGCGCCTGCCGGAGTACGATGCCGTGATGACCGACAACATCATCTTCCAAAAACGGGTGCAAGGTCTCGGCATACTCGACCCTAAGACGGCCATTAACTATGCCATCAGCGGGCCGGTGCTCCGCGGCTCCGGAGTCAAGTGGGACCTGCGCCGAAACGATCCATACTCTATCTACGATCGTTTTGAGTTTGACATCCCGGTGGGGACCTCCGGCGACGTCTGGGACCGCTATATGGTCAGACGGATCGAGATGGAAGAGAGCGTGAAGATCATTGAGCAAGCCCTCCAGGGTCTGCCGTCCGGCGAGATCATAGCGAAGATGCCGAAGAAGCTGAAGCCGCCGGTCGGAGACATCTACAGCAGGGTGGAGACGCCCAGGGGTGAGCTGGGGTTCTATATTGTATCCGACGGCTCTGAAAAGCCGTACCGGTATAAGGTTCGCTCTCCGACCTTTGTTAACCTAAGCGTGCTGCCCGTAGTCGGCACCGGCTGCCTCGTTGCGGATCTTGTGGCCATCCTGGGGAGTTTCGACATCGTGCTGGGCGAGGTGGATCGCTAAAAACAGTGTTCAGTGTCGAGTGACGAAACTTAACACTTAACGCTTAGCATTAACACTCGTGTGAGCAGGGAAGATTGATGGAGCCCGTTTACGACATCTTAAGTGCGTGGGGTCTACCCCTTACGGTCTCCCAGTTGATCGTGATGCTGTCGGTGGCCACGGCTGTTCTTATCTTTACCGCCGTCTCCGTGATGTTTATGGTCTGGTGGGAGCGGAAAATCAGCGCCCACATCCAGGTCCGCTTCGGGCCGATGCGGGTCGGCGGCTGGCACGGCTGGGCCCAGAGTATCGCCGATGGACTCAAGCTCCTCCTTAAGGAGGATATCATCCCGGCTGGAGCCGACCGATTAGTATTTGCCCTGGCGCCGATGGTGGTCTTTGCGGCCTCGCTCGCCGCGTTTGTGATTATTCCGTTCGGTCCGGGCCTTATCGCGGGCGACCTGAACATCGGCGTCCTCTTCTACATTTCGATCTCCTCTCTGACGGTCGTGGGGATCATTATGGCCGGCTGGAGTTCGAATAATAAATATTCGGTCCTGGGCGCCATCCGCTCAGCGGCTCAGGCGGTCAGCTACGAAGTCCCTCTTGTGCTCTCGGTGATCGGGGTCATCATGACGGTCGGCTCGATGAGCATGACCCGAATTGTAGAGGCGCAGGAGGGGATGTGGTTTGTGGTTCCGCAACTGCTCGGCTTCCTGATCTATCTGACGGCGGCGATTGCCGAATGCAACCGGACGCCGTTTGACATCCCGGAGGCCGAGTCGGAGCTGGTGGCCGGTTTTCATGTCGAGTACAGCGGGATGCGGTTTGCCATATTCTTCCTGGCGGAGTACGCCAATATGTTCGTGGTCTCAGCCATCGCCACCACGCTGTTTCTCGGCGGGTGGCACGGGCCGCTGCTGCCGGGGTGGCTCTGGTTCCTGCTGAAGACCTATTTCATTATTTTCGTCATGATGTGGCTGCGCTGGACATTAGCCAGGCTGCGGGTCGATCAACTCATGAATCTGGGATGGAAGTTCCTACTGCCGCTGGCCTTGCTGAATATGGGGATTACCGGATTGATCCTGGTGTTAAAAGATTATTAGCACGGGGGAGTGACGCTTGTGACTGTGACTCACGTTGTATTCTTCCTGATGGCGGCCTTTACGGTGGGAGCCTCTCTGCTGGTGGTCCTGGCCAAAAACATCGTGCATTGCGCCATCGCATTAGTCTTTGCCTTCTTCGGCGTTGCCGCGCTGTTTGTCCTGCTTGATGCCGAATTTCTGGCGGCCGCGCAGGTGCTGCTGTACGTGGGAGGGATCACCATCCTCCTGCTGTTCGCGATCATGTTGACCAGTCGGATCTCGGCCGGCGGGGTCAAGATTATGAACGAGCAGGTGGGGATTGCCGCGGTGGTGGTCCTCGCGATCGTCGGGCTCCTGACCTATGCCAACCTGAAAGGCTTTCCCGCCCTGGTGCCGCCTCTGACGATGTCGGATAACACCGCCTCGATCGGGAAGCTCCTGCTGACTACCTACGTCCTGCCGTTTGAGGTGGTATCGCTTCTACTGCTGGCGGCCATGGTGGGCGCCATCATTCTGGCTCGACGCGAGCGGGGGAAGGACTGACGGATGGTGCCGCTGTCGTACTATCTGATTCTTAGCGTGATATTGTTTGGCATCGGGATGTTCGGGGCCCTGACCCGTCGCAATGCCGTCGGCATACTGATGGCGTTGGAGCTGATGTTCAATGCAGTCAATCTGAATTTTGTGGCGTTTTCCCGGTATCTACCCCAGTCGCTCATGCAGGGGCAGATCTTCGCCATCTTTGTCATTACTGTGGCGGCCGCCGAGGCCGCGGTGGGGCTGGCGATCGTCCTCGGGCTGTACCGGAACTTTCAGACTATCAACGTCGACGAAATCAACCTGATGAAATGGTAACTGTGTTCAAGGTTCAACGTTCAAAGTTCTACGTTCAACGTGCAATGTTCAACGTTGAGCCTCGAACCCCGAACTTTGAACATAGAACATTGAACGCTGCACGGATCAACAGGAATTGAAATGAAACTGGTTGCGCTTGTCCCGTTGCTGCCGCTGATCGGCGTCCTGATCAATGGGCTGTTCGGCGCCTGGATCAAGGAGCGGGCCCATCTGATCGCGGTCCCGGCTGCGGGGCTGTCGTGCCTTGTGGCGTTTGTCGTGTTCTTCCAGACGTTGGGTGGCGCGACGCTCGACTGGGACGTCTATCCATGGCTGAACGTCGGCGACCTCAAGGTGCCGATCGGGTTCCTGGTCGACCCGCTCTCCACCGTCATGATGCTGGTGGTGACGTTTGTCGGGTTCCTCATCCATGTCTACTCGATCGGCTATATGCACGGTGATCGAGGCTACGCCCGCTTCTTCACCTACCTCAATCTGTTCATGTTCTCGATGCTGATACTGGTCCTGGCCAACAACTACCTGCTGATGTTCCTGGGGTGGGAGGGTGTCGGGCTCTGCTCGTATCTGCTGATCGGCTTCTGGTATGAGAAAAAATCGGCTGCCGATGCCGGCAAGAAGGCGTTTGTCGTCAACCGAATCGGCGACGCCGGATTTATACTCGGACTCTTCTTTATCTGGACCACCTTCGGGTCGTTGAAGTACACGGAGGTGTTTGCGGCCATCGATCCCGCGCTGGGCGCGGGGATCTACACCACCATCACGCTACTGCTGTTCGTGGGCGCGACAGGCAAGTCGGCCCAGCTCCCGCTGTATGTCTGGCTTCCCGACGCCATGGAGGGACCTACACCGGTCTCCGCGTTGATCCATGCCGCCACGATGGTGACGGCGGGCGTCTATATGGTGGCCCGGTCGAATGCCCTGTTCAATCTGGCCCCGTTCAGCCTCGAAGTCGTGGCCTGGGTCGGTGCGCTGACTGCCGTCTTCGCGGCGACCATCGCGCTGGTTCAGAACGATATCAAGCGGGTCGTGGCCTACTCCACGATCTCCCAGCTCGGCTACATGTTTCTGGGCGCCGGGGCCGGCGCCTACCCATCCGCGGTATTTCACCTCGGGACGCATGCCTTCTTCAAAGCGCTCCTGTTTCTTGGCTGCGGTTCGGTCATTCACTCATTGCATGGCGAGCAGGACATGAGAAAGATGGGCGGGCTGCGGAAGGCGATGCCGATTACCACATGGACCTTCCTGCTGGCCTCGCTGGCGAACGCCGGGATCTTCCCCTTGGCGGGTTTCTGGTCCAAGGATGAGATTCTATTCAATGCCTTTGTGCGTGGCCTCACGATCCCCTGGCTTTTGGGGCTGATCGGCGCCTTCCTGACAGCCTTCTACATGTTCAGGCTGTTCTTCCAGGTTTTCACGGGGCATTTTCGCGGTGACCACCATACCGCCCATCACCTGCACGAATCGCCGCCGAACATGGCGTATCCGCTGCTGGTGCTCGGCGTCCTTTCGGTGTTTGCGGGACTGGCGCTCGGATTCCCCCCGGATCATGGGCTCTTTCACAAATTCGTTGCGCCGATCTTTGAGGCTGCTCACGGATCAGAGGCGGCTGCCGGGCATGGTGTCGGCGAGGCCGTCGAGCATGCGATGGAAGGGGGTGCCGAGCATGCAATGGCTGCGGCTGCCGGGCATGCGGCGGGCGCGTCCGAGCTTGTGATGGCCGCGGTCTCGCTGGCGGTTGCGCTGGCCGGGATCGGCCTCGCCTATCTGTTCTACGTCAAACGGCCGGATATACCCGCGGCGCTGGCGGACAAGCTGCGCGGTCTCTACAATCTGCTACTGAACAAGTATTGGGTCGATGAGCTATACGACGCGATCTTCATCGATTTTGGTAAGCGTTTCTGTGGGTTCCTGTGGAGAGTCGATGCTCGGGTGGTGGATGGCGCCGTCAACGGCAGTAGCTGGCTGACCATGCGGCTGAGTGCGATCTCGTCCTGGCACGATATGAAGATTGTTGATGGCCTGGTCAACGCCATCGCCGATCTGATTCAAGGTGGAAGCTTTACTCTGCGAAGGCTGCAGACAGGAGCCATTCAGAACTACATTCTGGCCATGGCGCTTGGCATCGTCGGCATGGTGGTGTTCTATCTATTTTTGTAAGCGCTCAGCCCAGCTATCAGCAGTCAGTACAATGTGGGGGAATGATCGACGTGCATATGAGTCCTCATTGTCGGCATAGCGAGGCTCTTTTATCTCTACGCGTTTGCGCTGAAAGCTCAGCGCTGACGGCTGAGTACCGATTGCAGTTGTCGGACCCGAGACAGGAGGTTTGCGGTTCATATGAATGCTCTTGAGTTTCCCATCTTATCTCTGATGACGTATCTGCCCCTCGTCGGGATAGTCGTGCTTGCGCTGCTCCCGAAGGAGTCGAAAAACGGCATCCGCTGGACCGCCCTGGCCTTCACAGTAGCCGACCTCCTGGTGTCCCTCTGGATCCCGGCCTACTTCGACTCGACGACTGCGGAGATGCAGTTTGTGGAGAAGGTCTCCTGGATTCCCTCGATTGGTGTGACCTACTTCTTCGGTCTCGACGGGATCACCCTGTGGCTGGTCATGTTGACCACATCCCTCTCCGTTATTACGGTCGTCTGTTCATGGGAATCGGTGAGCATGAGGTTGAAGGAGTATTATGCCTTCATGCTGATGCTGGAGACCGGCATGCTCGGGGTCTTTTTCTCTATGGACTTCTTTCTCTTCTACATCTTTTGGGAAGTGATGCTGGTCCCGATGTATTTCCTGATCGGTATCTGGGGAAGCGATCGCCGCCTGTACTCGGCCATCAAGTTCTTTCTGTATACGCTGTTCGGCGGCGTCATCATGCTGCTGGGGATCCTTGCCGTCTACTTCTATCACGGCGCCGAGACGGGAACCTACACGTTTGATATTTTTGAGTTGATGAAGGTGTCGTATCCATCGACTCCTGTTGTGACGCTGCTGGGCATCCCGTTGTCGTTTCAGGACCTGGTCTGGCTGGCCTTCTTTTTGGGCTTCGCCATCAAGGTCCCGATGTTTCCCTTCCATACCTGGCTGCCTGACGCGCACACCGATGCCCCGACGGCGGGCAGTGTCATTCTAGCCGGTGTCCTTCTGAAGATGGGAACATACGGTTTCATCCGGTTCAACCTGCCGATGCTTCCGGAGGCCACCCAACACTTTGTTCCGATGATTATGACCCTGTCGATCATCGCGATTATCTACGGCGCGTTGGTCTGTATGGTTCAGACCGACATGAAGCGACTGATCGCCTACAGCTCTGTCAGCCACATGGGGTTTGTGATGTTGGGCATGTTCGCCCTGAATTTCCAGGGAGTTCAGGGCGCCATTATCCAGATGATCAACCACGGCCTCTCAACCGGCGCGCTCTTCCTGATCGTGGGTCTGATCTATGATCGCCGACATACGAGACAGATCTCGGAGTTTGGGGGCCTATCCAAGCAGATGCCGGTCTACTCCACCCTCTTTGCGATCATCATGTTTTCTTCGATGGGACTCCCCGGACTGAACGGCTTCATCGGAGAGTTTTTGATTCTGGTCGGCGCGTTCAAGGTCAATTATGTCTATGCTGCCTTTGCCGTGACCGGAATCGTGCTCGGCGCGGCCTATATGCTGTGGCTCTTTCAGCGGACCATGTTCGGGGCGTTGGAAAACCCCAAGAATGCGAATCTTCCCGACCTGAGCGCCAGGGAGCTCACCACCCTTGTGCCGATCGTGATTATGTGTTTCTGGATCGGTCTCTACCCATCTCCATTCCTGAGTCGGACAGAGGCGTCGGTCAATTATGTGCTGGCGCGGGTGCATAAAACGGTCACGACTACCGAACCATACCTGAGTGAGTCAACATCGCCCGCCGCAGGCCAGGTCGAAGTCGCCCCTGAGCCCGGTCACGAGGGGTCAGTCCTCCCCGTCAAGGGATCTGCGGCCAGCCACGTCGAAGGATCTCGATGACTCAAGTATTCAACATGGCCGATCTCTCCACAACCTCGCCGGAGGTGATCCTGAGCCTCGTGGCTATGGGGATCCTTGCGCTCGATTTCATCGCCCCTAAAGGCGGACGAGACTGGCTGGGATATCTGAGCATCGTTGGCGTGCTTGGCACATTTATGGTCCTGATGCGCCAATGGGGGGTGACACAGTCCGCCTTCAGCGGGCAATATATCAGCGATCCGTTCGCATTCTTCTTCAAGATCGTATTCCTGGTCTCTGCTGCGCTGATCCTGCTGATGTCGATCGGCTACCTGAAGAACGAACGGATCGACAAAGGCGAGTTCTACCCTCTCATCCTCTTTGCCACACTCGGCATGATGTTGATGGTCAGCGCTGTCGATCTCCTGATCCTCTACATCGGGCTGGAGATGATGTCGATTTCCATCTACATACTGGCCGGTTTTATGAAGCGAGAACGACGCAGCAGCGAAGCCGCCCTGAAGTACCTGCTGATGGGCGGGTTTTCCTCCGCGATTATGTTGTACGGCATTGTCATGTTGTATGGCCTGACCGGTACTATCGGCCTGAGAGAGATCGCCTCGATGATCTCAGCGGACACTCTCTCGAATCCGGCGCTCATCCTGGGCATGGTGATGCTGGTCGCCGGATTTGGATTCAAGATCGCGGCGGTCCCGTTCCACATGTATATCCCTGACGTGTATGAAGGCGCTCCGACCCCTGTGGCGGCTCTTCTGTCGGCCGCTTCAGAGGTTGCCGGTCTCGCCATTCTCTTGCGGGTCTTTCTGGTAGCCATTCCGGGCCTGCAGGATCGCTGGACGCTTCTCTTTTATGTCTTGTCGTTGCTCACGATGACGATCGGCAATGTTGTGGCAATCGCGCAGAGCAATATCAAGCGGATGCTGGCGTACAGCTCCATCGCCCACATCGGGTACCTGCTGATCGGGTTGGTGGCGGGACGGGAGCTGGGGATTTCCGCCGTATTGCTGTATACCCTGATCTACGCCATGATGACACTGGGCGCCTTTGCCATGGTCATTCTGCTCTGCGTAGGAGAGGTGAAAGGGGAGCGCATTGACGACTTCACCGGCCTGGCGCAGCGCAGTCCGATGGCGGCCGCCGTCATGTTAATCTTCCTTCTTTCATTGGCGGGAGTTCCTCCGACCGCGGGCTTCGTCGGGAAGTTCTATCTGTTCGGCGCCGCTATTGAACGAGGGTATGTCTGGCTTGCGATCATTGCCGTCATCAATTCAGCCATTTCGCTCTTCTACTACATGAAGGTGGTGGTGGCGATGTATATGCAGGACCTGCCGCCACAGGGCCTGACCCTGAGTTCTTCTGCACCGTTGCGGCTGGCGCTGTTCGTGACCCTGGTCGCCACCATCGCTATCGGCATCTACCCAGGCCCGTTTCTGGAGTTAGCCAGGGCCTCGGTCGTCGGGCTTTGGTGAAATAACCGTTCAACGTTGCGAACCCTGAAGGCAAAGCCAAACCCTGAACATTGACCGTTGAACATGGCTGCGAGCCTTGACAGGGTGGAGGGGGAGGACTAAAGTGAGGTTGAACGCGGTAGAGACGATATATCAGGCTCATCATCAGGACGATGAAAGACAATCAGGTTCGACTGTGGCGTCAGCTCGCAGGATTGAGCTCGCTGGGGATTACCTTCGCCGCCTCCATTGCGATCGGAGCCTTTATCGGTATTGTTCTAGATCGCTGGCTGAAGACGTCGCCGTGGTTGATGATCCTGTTTTTCGTCTTCGGGGTTGCGGCAGGCTTTAGCAACCTCCTGAAAGATCTTAAGCGCTGGGGAAGTTGATTGTTTGAAGCTCGTAGCTGAATTTCCATTCAATAACGGAGAGGCGTGATGGAGCATCACCCTACACTTATCCAGCTTCCTAATTTTCTCGGAGCAATCGGGATTCCCGGGGCCTGGGTGCCGGAGCACATCGCGATGGCCTGGGTTGTGATGGCTATCCTGATCGGCATTTCGTATCTGGCTACGAGGCGGCTCGAGGCCGTGCCTGGGCCGATACAGAACTTCATGGAGGTCGTTGTTGAGATGTTTGGAGACCTGCTCACGCAGATGATCGGGCCCAAGGGGAAACGGTACCTCCCCTTGATCGGGACGGCCGGTCTCTTCATTCTCGTTGGGAATCTCCTGGGAGCTGTTCCAGGTTTCAAGCCTCCTACGGCAAACCTCAACACCACCGCAGCGCTCGCCATCACCGTGTTCCTCTCCTATAACTACTTCGGCATACGGGAGCATGGGATCGCGGCCTATCTGCGCCACTTCTGCGGACCGATCCTCTGGTTGGCTCCTATCATGTTTCCCATTGAGCTGATCGGCCATCTCGCCAGACCGATCTCCCTGTCGATCCGGCTGTTTGGCAACATCTTTGGGGAAGAGGCCGTCATTGGCATCCTGCTCTCGTTGGTCTGGTTAGTGATTCCCTATGTCATCTATTTGGGTATCATGATGCCCCTGAGTCTCTTTACCAGTTTCGTCCAGAGCTTCATCTTTGTCATGCTGTCCATGGTGTATATCGCGGGAGCAGTTCAATCCGAGCACGAGGAGCACCACTAACCCAATCTCATTCTGAAAGGAGTTGTGCCGATGAGTCGCACACAAGGAGCGTTTGCTCTGCTGTTGGTCACGGTTCTGCTTGTCTTTGGGTCCCAGGTTGCGTTTGCCGCTGAAGGGGTCGCACCTGAATCTTCAACTGCTTCTGGCAGTTCGCTCTTCTTTGTCGTCTCGGTCCTGACGGGCGGATTTGCCATGGCGATCGCCTCTGGTGCTGCAGCCATCGGCCAGAGCCGAGCCATCGTCAGCGCGCTGGACGCGATGGGACGGCAGCCGGCCGCAGCGCCGAAGATCCAGGTGGCGATGATCATCGGCCTCGCGCTCATCGAGTCGCTGGCCATCTACGTCCTACTCGTTGCTCTGATTATCTTCTTTGCGAATCCCTTCATCAAGTACGTGGTTCCCGGCGCATAGCGGGGGTGAGGTTTTTGGGCGATAGCCGATCGCCCAGGAGAAGGAGGCGGTGCTCCTCTCGTATCTGCCGATCTTTATCCTGATCCTGCTGGCCGCCGGTTTTGCTCTTGGCACCCTCTTTCTGTCCCACGTACTTGGGCCGCGGCGGCCGACTCACGCGAAGCTCGCCCCATACGAGTGTGGGATCGACCCGGTGGGCTCTGCCAGGGAGCGGTTTTCGATCAAGTTTTACCTGGTCGCGATGTTGTTCATCATCTTCGACATCGAGATCGTCTTTCTGTACCCCTGGGCGGTGATCCTGAATAGCCTGAGACTATTCGGGTTGATCGAGATGGTTCTCTTTCTCGGTATCCTCCTGATCGGCCTCCTGTATGTCTGGAAGAAGGGGGGCCTGGAATGGATGACGTGAAGGGGGCGGAGGAGAACCTTACCGTCTCGAGGCTGCGGGAACGATTTCCGGAGGCGACCCTTTCGATCAGGAGCTTTCGCAACGAAACGACCCTCCTCGTCAGGCCTGGTGATCTTATTCGTATCTGCCGCCACCTGAAAGAGGATCCCGGTCTGCTGTACGATTTCCTCTCTGATCTCACCGCGGTCGATCGGTTCGGGGACCACCCACGATTCGAGGTGGTCTACCATCTCTACTCTCTTCAGTATAAATGGCGGATCCGGCTGAAGGTGCAGGTGAAGGAGGATGAGGCGGTGCCCAGCGTGACGTCCGTCTGGGGCACCGCTAATTGGCATGAACGTGAAGTATTCGATATGTTCGGAATCGGCTTTGAGGACCATCCCGATCTTCGGCGGATCCTCATGCCGGATGGGTGGGAGGGATTCCCGCTCCGGAAAGACTACCCGGTGCAGGCCTCACCGAAATGGTGGGAAGAGGGGGCGGCAGGTGACTGAGCGGCGCACCATGACCATCAACATGGGGCCCCAGCACCCCAGTACCCACGGCGTACTGCGTCTGGTCCTGGAGCTGGATGGCGAGATCGTGGTCCGATGCGCCCCACATATCGGCTACCTGCACACCGGGATGGAGAAGATTGCGGAAAGCAAGCGATACCAGCAGGTCATTCCCATCACGGACCGGATGGATTACCTGGCTCCCCTCAGCAATAACCTGGCCTATGTGTTGGCTGTCGAGAAGCTCCTTGGGATCGAGGTCCCGCCGCGGGCGAAGGTAATCCGCGTCATGCTGACGGAGCTGACCCGGATCGGGAGCCACCTGGTCTGGCTCGGCACCCACGCCATCGACATCGGGGCCATGAGCGTCTTTCTCTATGCCTTTCGGGAACGTGAGGCGATCTTAGATATGTCCGAGCAGGTGTCCGGAGCCCGCATGATGTCCAGCTACTTCCGAGTCGGCGGACTGTTTGCCGACCTGCCGGAGGGGTTCGAGAAGACGGTCCGGTCGTTTATCACCAGCTTTCCAGACCGCTTGGCCGAATACGAAGACCTGCTGACAAAGAACCCGATCTGGCTCGAGCGGACCAGAGGGGTCGGCGTGATCAAGCTGGAAGATGCAGTGGACCTCGGCTTAAGCGGTCCGAACATCCGGGCCTGTGGGATTCCGTGGGACGTTCGCAAGTCGAATCCCTATTCAGGGTATGAGCAGTTTCGTTTCGAGGTGTCCAGGGGAACTCGCGGCGATGTTTACGACCGATACCTCTGCCGTATCTTTGAGATGCAGCAAAGTGTCGCCATCGTCCGCCAGACCCTGGAATGCCTTCCGGATGGACCGATTGCTGTGGCCGATCCGAAGCTGACCCCGCCGCCCAAGCCGAGGATCAAACAGAGCATGGAGGCCCTCATTCACCACTTCCTGCTCTGGTCGGAGGGGTTTCGTGTCCCGGCAGGAGAGGTCTATCAGAGTATCGAGTCACCGAGGGGCGAGTACGGGGTCTATCTGGTCAGCGACGGCAGCAACAAGCCGTACCGCCTTCACTTTCGGACACCCTCTTTCGTGAACCTGGAGTCGTTGTCGAAAATGGTGGAGGGGCGACTGGTAGCCGATCTGGTGGCGATCATCGGCAGCATCGATATTGTGCTCGGCGAAGTGGACCGATGACGGAAGAGACGATTCAACGTATCCTGTCCCGATATCCTGAGCGCCGTTCCGCCCTGTTACCGTTGATGCACCTGTACCAGGAGGCGGCAGGACATCTGACAGAGGAGGCCATCATCGAGCTGGCAGGACGTCTTGGTCTCACGCCGACCCATGTGATGGAGGTTGCCACATTTTATGACATGTTCCGTCTGAAGTCGGGTGGACGCTGCGAGATCTGGGTTTGTCACAATCTGAGTTGCGCGCTCCTGGGGGCTGAACAGGTGATTCGTCGCCTTGAAGAGACGCTTGGGATCAGCGCCGGAGAAACGACACCCGATGGAATGTTTACCATCAAGCGGGTTGAGTGCCTTGCGGCCTGCGGGATCGCCCCGGCGATCCAAGTGGGGCCGGATTACTACGGTCCGGTCGCGGCCACAGATGTCGGCGAACTGGTAGAGCAGTTAAAACGGCAACCAGCCATTAGCGATCAGCCGTCATCCTCGTTGCTGAAAACTGACCGCTGAAAGCTGAATGCGTATGTACGAAAAGATTCTCACGAATCGGTTTGAGATTCCGGGGTATCGAGGAACCCTCGAAGAGTACGAGGCCACCGGAGGGTATCAGGCCATTGCGAAGGTACTCAAAGAGCATACCCCCGCCGGCCTGATCGAGTTGGTGAAGCGGTCCGGGCTCAGGGGAAGGGGAGGCGCAGGCTTTCCCACCGGCGTTAAGTGGGGTTTTGTACCCAAGGGTTCGGAACTGCCCAAGTATCTCGTCTGTAACGCCGATGAGAGCGAACCGGGGACGTTCAAGGATCGAGAGTTGATCATGCGGGACCCGCACCAGCTCATCGAAGGGATCATGCTGGCCGGTTTCGCCATCGGGTGTCAGACCGCCTACATCTACATCAGGGGTGAGTTCGTTGCAGGAGCGCGCATCCTCGAACAAGCGATTCAAGATGCGACCGCCCGTGGCCTCTTGGGTAAGGATATCCTGGGGAGCAGTTTTAGCCTGGATCTTCATGCGCATCGGGGCGCCGGCGCCTACATCTGTGGAGAGGAGACCGCCCTGCTGGAATCGTTGGAAGGTAAAAGGGGATTACCGCGGCTGAAGCCCCCATTTCCTGCTACGGCGGGACTCTATCGCAAGCCCACCGTCGTCAACAACGTTGAAACCCTCAGTAACATTCCGCACATTGTGATGCGTGGAGCCGAGTGGTTTTCGAGCATCGGGACCCCCAAAAGTACGGGTACCCGGATTTTCGGAGTAAGCGGTCACGTTCGTCGACCCGGCATCTACGAGTGCCCGATCGATGTCCCGATGCGTGAGCTGATCTTTGAACATGCGGGCGGGATGAGGGAGGGCCGCCGCCTGAAGGCGGTCATTCCAGGGGGTTCCTCGGTGCCGGTGCTGACCGAGCGACACCTTGATACCAGGATGGACTTCGAATCGCTGGCCACGGCAGGTTCCATGGCCGGGTCAGGCGGCGTCATCGTCATAGCTGAAGGCACCTGTATGGTTCGAGTGGGAGAGGTCGTCTCCCGATTCTATCATCACGAATCGTGCGGGCAGTGTACGCAGTGCCGTGAGGGGACGGCCTGGCTTCATAAGACGCTGAGAAGGATCGAAGAGGGTCGTGGGCGGACGGCAGATCTCGATCTGCTGTTGGATATCTGTGACAACATGAAGGGCAAGACCATCTGCCCCTTAAGCGATGCCGCCGCCATGCCGATTGAAAGCTATCTGAAGTACTTTCGCGATGAATTCGAGCAGCACGTTGCGGAACACGCCTGCCCGTTCGGAGCCCGGGTCGGGGTCTGAGCCGGGCCCATACACCGGTCGTAGACGGGCGACAGAGGAGCATGATGCCAGAGGGCGCCTTCTTCGTCATCATGGTGACGAAGATCGTCGTAGTCTTCGGGCTGGTGTTGCTGAGCGTTACCTACCTGACCTGGCTGGAGCGCAAGGTCATCGGCGACATCCAGGTCCGGCTCGGTCCGATGCGGGTCGGCCCTCACGGCCTGCTACAGCCGATCGCTGACGGGATCAAGCTCCTCTTCAAGGAGGAGATTATTCCCCAAGCCGCCGACCGGACGCTCTATCTCCTGGCCCCCGCGCTTACGCTGATCCCTGCCTTCATCTCCTTCGCGGTGATCCCTTTCGGAGACCAGATCCGCCTTTTCGGACAGACCATCGATCTGGTCATCACCGACGTCAATATCGGGTTGCTGTATGTGTTCGGTGTCGCCTCGCTCGGGATTTATGGGATCGTCCTGGGAGGGTGGGCCTCGAACAACAAGTACGCGCTGCTCGGGGGGCTGCGTGCCTCGGCCCAGATGATCAGTTATGAGCTCTCCCTGGGTCTATCGGTGATTGGCGTGGTGATGCTGTCACAATCGCTGAGTCTGGTGGAGATTGTGGATACCCAGGCTAAGGTGTGGTTTATCGTTCTTCAGCCGATCGGATTCCTCATCTTTCTGATCTGCGCTGTTGCCGAGGTCAATCGCGCCCCATTCGACCTACCGGAGGCCGAGACGGAACTGGTGGCCGGCTTCCACGTCGAGTACAGTTCGATGAAGTTCGCCATGTACTTCATGGCTGAGTACGCCAATATGATTACCGTATCGGCCATGGCGACAACGCTATTCCTGGGCGGGTGGAGGGGGCCGTGGTTGCCGCCGGTCGTCTGGTTTCTCATCAAACTCTACCTGTTTATTTTTCTTTTTATCTGGCTTCGAGGCACACTGCCGCGCTTTCGATACGACCAACTGATGCGATTTGGGTGGAAGGTTCTACTGCCCCTTGCGCTGGTCAACATTATGGTGACGGCCGTGTTTGTGGCGTTGAGGTAAGGATGGAATGGCTAGTGTTTGTGCCGCTGGCCGCAATAGCGCTCAGCACCGCGGTGCTGGTCATCGTCCTGCGAAATCCGGTCTACTGCGCCCTCTCGCTAGTTGGGACGTTCTTCGCGCTGTCGGGGGTCTATCTGTTGCTGCAGGCCCAGTTCATCGCTGTCGTGCAGGTGATCGTCTATGCCGGGGCGATCATGGTCCTATTCCTGTTTGTCGTCATGTTGCTCGATCTGGGCCATGAATCACCCGCCTGGCTGCAGCGAGATCGACCCAGGCTCCTGCTCGGTATCGGTGTGATTGTACTTCTACTTATCGAGTTGGCGATCCCCATCGGCTCCGGGACGTCTCAGGGTCTCCAGGGCTCCCACACCCCAGAGCTTGTTGCCGCCGTCGGAAACACCCAACTGGTCGGCCGTCTCCTGTTTACCGATTTTCTCATCCCGTTTGAGATCACCTCCGTCATTCTTCTTATTGCCATTATCGGCGCCATGGTCTTAGCCAGGAGGTAGGTATTGATGTGCGAGGTGCAACGTTCAACGTTTGAAGTAAATCCCCCCTCGCCCCCCTTTATCAAAGGGGGGTTGGGAGGATTTGGTGCGAGGCCTGAAGTACCATGACTGGAACCGTGCCACTAAGCGCGTACCTGATCTTGAGCGCTGTCCTCTTTGTCATCGGGGTCGCCGGAGTACTGATCCGGCGCAATGTGCTGGTGATCTTCATGGCGATCGAACTGATGCTGAATGCGGTCAATCTTACCTTTGTGGCGTTCTCGAGGTTTCTCCACTCGATGGATGGACAGATCATTGTCTTGTTCGTAATGGCGGTGGCGGCGGCCGAGGTAGCAGTAGGGTTGGCCATCATCATTGCGCTGTATAGAAATAAAGAGTCCGTGAATGTGGACGATATCAATCTGCTGAAAGGGTAGGTACGTTCAACGTTCAATGTTGCACCCGTTTTTCTTTCGGAACCTTGAACCTCGAACTTTGAACTCAGAACCTGGGACTTGATACTATGATTTGGCTGATTCCCATCATACCGCTGGCGGGGAGCCTCGTTGTCGGTCTGATGGGACGTCGGATATCGAGAGGGCTGGCGACAGGTATCGCCTGCGGCGCCCCATCGCTTTCGCTGCTCCTTTCCCTGATGGCCTTTACCCGTCTCCTTCAGTTGCCGACGGATGAGCGCCTGCTTCGCTCCTCTCTCGGCTCCTGGATCGCCTCCGGAGATTTCTCGGTCTCGTTCGGATTTCTGTTCGATCCCCTCTCTGCCATCATGTCGCTGGTGGTCTGCGGGGTGGGCTTGCTGATTCATATCTACTCGATCGGCTATATGGGGGAGGACCGCGACTACCATCGCTTCTTTTCGCTGCTCAACCTCTTTCTGGCTGAGATGCTGATCCTGGTCCTGGCCGACAACTACCTCCTGCTCTTTGTGGGATGGGAGGGGGTGGGCCTTTGTTCGTACC
>NSJM01000117.1 GCA_002634395.1 Candidatus Methylomirabilis sp. | reverse complement strand
GTGGAGGGTGGAGGGTGTCCCGCCGACGATCGCTCGTTACCCCTTTCCGAAAGACTGGACTTTTGTCGTGGCCATTCCCCGCTCCGGCCGCGGGCTGGCCGGAGTACAAGAAGTCCGGGCGTTTCACCGAATCGCCGGCCGTCCTGCCGACGCGGGACGACTCAGCCGAATTCTCCTCGTGCAGATGCTCCCGGCCGTCCTCGAACGCGATCCCGTCGTCTTCGGCGAATCGCTCACGATGATTCAGCGAATTGTCGGGCACTGGTTTCAACCCGTCCAGGGCGGAACGTTTGCCACCGCACAGGGGGCGGCGTTAGTCAAGGCGCTGTCGCGAGCAGGGGCGTTAGGGGTTGGGCAGAGCTCCTGGGGACCGGCGGTCTATGGACTGGCAAAGGATCAGGAGATGGCCACATCGATCATGGACAAGATGCGAAAGGTCGTCCCTACAAAGATTGACGCTGACATCTTTCCGACAAGAGCCTCTAACCGTGGGGCGGAAATCAGTCTTTCTTAGAAAATAGCCGTCAGCAATCAGCGCTCAGCCGTCAGTCTTGGAAAAACCTCCTTCGATCCCCCTTTATGAAAGGGGGGCGAGAGGGGTTCGTATTACGAATTCTACGCCGTATTCCAGCATCACAACAAAGAGGGCCGAGGCGGTCAGATCGGCCGTCGTTCCAGGATTGAGGCGGTTGCCGTCTCGCCGCAGGGCGCGATCCCACTGCTGAAGCCTCCGTCGCCCCTCTTGCGTGAACGCCCCACCGATGGCCAGGATCTTTCCCGCTTCCCGTGAGATCCGGTCGGCCTCACGAGCGCCGCATTTGCGCGCGATCAGGGAATCCGGGATCCGCGACAACAGCGTGAGATAAGTCTGAATGACTGCGGGCCTCGGATCTTTGGACTCCCGGAGAAACCGTTCGAGCGACGGCGCACCGACGGTGAAGGTGATCTCGAAGTCGGTGACATACTCGCGCGCGATCGAATCCCGATCCATCGCCAAGCACATCGCTTCAAGTAGAGGAACCCCGTTACGCCTCTCTCTCACATCGAACTGGTCCGCGTCCCCAAGGCCACCGGGGGCCGCGAGACGGATCGCCTCGTAAACGCGTTGTCCATCGTAAGGCGTGAGGGCGGTCAGCACGCTACGCAGGCGTGACCGCAGTGGTCGGCGGCCTTTACGTATGGCCGCCTTTGCCAGTGGAGCGAACAGGAGCGCGATACCAAGATTGGTGTTTCGGCCGACCAGCCGCTTCGTTTCTCGAACTGCGTTGAGGACCAACGAGCCGGTCGCAAGCGTCTCGACCTTCCGCAGAACCAGCCCCATAATGACCGAACTGACCAGAAAGTCGGTGTAGCGAGTATCGGCGAAGTCGGCGAACGGGGTGACGTTCCCCGGCTTATCGGCGCTGACCTCCAGCAAACAGGCGAGCTGGGCAGCAAGAGACACCTGAACAGGGTGTAGGGTGTAGGGTGTAGGGTGTAGGGGATGCGCTCGCACTTCGAACCTCAAAAACAGGGTATAGGGGATAGGATCCAGGGTTTAGGGTGCGGAGCAGACTGCCGCCCACACCACGAACCATACCTGATCGCTGATGGCTATTTGCTAAGTAGACTCAGCAGGTAGTCGGCAATCTCCTGGGCAAGATCGATTTCCGTCGTTCGCTGCAGACCGGACCAGCCGGGGATACTGTTGACCTCGACTACTGTATACCCTCCATCAGTCCTCAGCAGATCGATCCCGGCATAATCGGTCTCAAGCAATCGACTGGCCTCGAGACAGAGTCTGGTCGCCTCCTCGTCCATGGTGAGGGGTTCCGGTCGAGCACCCAGAGAGACATTATGCCGCCACCCATCCGACCGTCGGCGCATGGCTGCGACCACACGATCCCCTACCACCAGACCTCGGAGATCGTAATCGCCATGTGGGACAAATTCCTGGATGTAGAAGATGCTCCGAGTCAGCACAAGGGCGCGAAAGACTCGATAGGCAACGTCGGCGTCGCACACCCGCACCATCCCTCGCCCGCCGGCGCCGAAGAGCGGCTTCACCACCACATCGCCAAATTCGCCGAATGCCGCCATCGCCTCGTCGAACCCTTCGGCCACTATTGTCCGTGGGGTCGGCAGACCGAGCGACGCGAGCAGGCTGGACGTATAGTACTTATCGACGGTTCGCTCCAGCGGGCTCGGCCGATTCACGATTCTAACCCCGGCCGCCTCCAGCCGGTGCAGCGCATTCATCCTGAAGATGATCTGCTCCAGCGACCCTTCCGGAATCGTTCTGATCAGCAGCGCATCGTACGATTCGAGGGGTTGGCCGTTGATCGTAACGAGTGGATCGCCTGGAACACGGGCCACCAGCCGTGTAATCGGAAGAAAGTCGGCTTGGCAGCCGCGCCGAGCCAGCGCCTTTGCGAGGACCTCGACATGCCATCCGTTTCTATCGGCCAGGATCCCGATCTTCATCGCGTCGATTGCGTTCGTTGCGTGCGGCGTTCGTTACGTCTATTATGAATGCGGGGCGCTGCACGTAATAAACGCGGAACGCATGACAGCGCTTTTGTGATTACCCGAGGAGGGAACTCTGAAGCAGTTCGGCATTGAAGCGCCCGGCTCGATAGGTTCGGCCGCTGACGGCGTTGGTGATGGTAATTTTGGCTGGGCTGAAGAGGAACGGATCGATCTTGTAGAAGTCCCCATCGTACCGTTTGAATAGCTCACCGAACAACTGTCCATAGTCGCGAGACGAGCAGGAAGGGATTTTATCAATTAAGGTTTCGATCTCAGTATCGGCTGCTGAGATCGTCAGGAAGACCTCACTGCCATACAGGACACAATCGTTGGTCCGACCGATCGCAACCATGTCGTCGGCGGCAGGCGTTGCGATGGGGCAGACCCCAAAGCCGCTGAGCGCCTTGGTCACATCGAAGTCTAACTCCAGGAGCTTGTGCATGGCAGTCTCGACAGACCGCGCAGCGATCTGCACGGCACCGGCCACACTTCGAGTTGAAGCAACCGCCAGGGAGACTCGATCCGACTTGACGCCGCATTTCTCCGCGACGTAATCGGCCACCTCCTCTGTGGGCAGTCGGCCGCTCTCCAGAACGAGGACCGCCGAATCGGCCGTATCCTGAATGCGAATCGTCTCGAATAACTCCTCGGTCCTTGCCAGCGCCCTGGCCGGACCAGATCCCATCGCAAAGAACTTCCCACGATGAATCTTCCAGCCGGCATACTGCGAACCGAGGCAGGGGAGCACCGGTCCGTCAATCGCCACGCTGACGCCGGTCAGCGAGACGTCTCCGTAATGAAGCGGGAGAAACGATACCTCCCCAAGTCCACCGAGGCAGATCTCCGCCAGCCCCTTCCCGGCGAGTAGGCCTCCTGGTGCCTTCACTCCGAAATCGACAAGCCTGGCGCCGTTCGTGAGCGTCGAGACCGAGATCCCGAGCGCCTCAACCTGCTCCGACATCCGATCAAGTATCTCGCCGGCCCGGCGATTCAGACTAAGCGACAAAGCAGCGTCCTCCTTATGCGGCGATCAGGATTTCGCCCTTGCCGACATCAGCCAGGTCGCCGTGATAGCGCCGAACAAGGCCATTCGCCTGAGCGGGGCACTCCACCCCCAACCGCTTCAGTTCCTTAAACAAAATGTTGAGAAAGACCGGCGCATAGGTGCAGTCATAGGCGAAGGTCGGCAGTAGATCAACGGGACGCATGCAGATGATCGTCCCCTTCTGCATTCCGCCTCCTGTTCTGATACCCGCCTGGCCGAAGAGGCAGATCGTCCCGGTCATCATCATGGCCCCCAGAAAGTCCTCGGCGTTCCCTTTGATGACGATGAGACCTCTCCGCATATAGGCGCCCACTTCATGTCCGACGTTTCCGTCGACCAGGATGGTCCCGCCCTGCATGCCGTACTTGCTCCCCCGATAGGCGGCTCCAACCCGATGCCGTGCATTGCCCTTCACACGGATCAGTCCGCCTTCCATTTCGACACCGAGAAAGTCATCCGCATTCCCTTCGACAAGGATATCGCCGCCTCGCATGTACGATCCGGCGTGCATCCCGACGTCGCCGCGGACCACAATCCGTCCCCGCGTCATCCCTGAGCCGATCCACTTGACTCGTCCCGCGCAGCCCTCTACAACGATCTCATCCGACCGCTCCCCCTCCACCGTGAAGAAGTCGCCAAGCCGGTAGGTCTCGTTCCCTAACGCGACAGGCATAGCCTCAATCTCCCCCTGGCTACGCTGCACGAACAGATCGGGCGAGATCGACTCCGCCTCAAGCGGAATATTCGTTGGGGCCTCTTTCATGCGAAGCACGACTGGTGACATGCTACCCTCTTTTCACAAGTGAGCCGTCAGCGATCAGCCCTCAGCCAATAGCTGATGGAGGTGAAAGTGATGTTTCCCCAACTTTCCACCGTAGTTGCCGGCAGAGATCTTCACGATACCCGGACCGCACGCGGCTCGAATACCGACCCGCATCGCCTCTCCAACCGCCTCCGGCGTCAGGCCATCGATGACGATCTCGAGGACCGCCCCAACCCCTTCCGGCAGTTCGCTCTTGACCGCTCGCCGTAGTGATGGGCAGAAGGCGGTGTTACTTGAGGCATTCAGGAACTTATAGCGTGAGCCGACCTTACTGCCGGATCTCACAACGCCGCCAGGGAACGGCATAATGACGCCCGCTACCTTTCGCATTGCCTCGATCGCCCGCTCCGCAGCCTGCAGGGTCCCCGGCAGTTCGCGCCCCATCAGTAAGAAATTGCCGCCCGCCACGCCCTTCTGCACACCGAAACGGTCTTCGACAATGAACTCGCCGTCCATCACAGGAATCCGCCAGAAGCGCCGCGGACCGCTCCCATTTCCGGTTATCAGTGGGTCAAGCCGCTTGCTGATCTGGAATCCGTCTCCAAAGAACTTGAGCTTGCCCCCTATCGACAGACGATCTTCCGCCTCCAGCGCGTTGTAGCAGGCCGAGGTCGGGGCGGTCATCACACACTGGCCGATCCGGTTGATGAGTTGCTCGTGAACTGCCTTTTTTGACATGGCAAACAGCAGCACACTCACGCCGGGACGGTCGTCCGGCGTGTCCGTCGGCTCGATCGCCTCAATGGCAACCTCGCAACCACAGCCGATCACCGAGGTCCCGAAGCCCGTCATGCTCCGAGCGGCCTCCAGGGCCCACGTCTTGTTGCACGCGGTAATCAGCACCCGGCCGGCATAAGCGCCGAATGCCTCTGCGTAGGTCTCATCGATGTAAACGCCGTTGATCTCCATTGACACTCCACAAAAAGTTTCGGGTTTCGGGCTACGTGTTTCGGGTCACATCCGAAGACGCTCCACCATCAACTCAAAACCCGAAACTCAGAACTCAAAACTCCCTCTGGGTCATCGAGGCGCTCCCACCGGGATGGCCTCTCGGTTCGGGATGTCCTCGATATCGATTGGGAAATTCTGATACCGAATCGTGTAGTAGTTTTCGAATTCGGTCTTGAAGGTCGAATCCATATCGCCGACCTCAGGCGGAACAACAAACAAGGTCTTCCCAGCGGGACTGTGTACGATCTCACCATCTCGAAGGACCGTCTCGCCGTCCTTGATGACATAGACGGGATGCTCGAACATGTGTTCTTTATCGCTGTCTTTGGAATAGATCGTAATGTCGGCATCCGCTCCAACCCCCAGGTGGCCCTTGTGCGTGAGCCCCAATGCTCTCGCTGGACC
>NSJM01000022.1 GCA_002634395.1 Candidatus Methylomirabilis sp. | reverse complement strand
AAGACGCCTCGCACGCCCATGGTGCCACCTGGAACGGGCAGCCATGCGGCAGCCTGGGCGACATCTCGGTGTTCAGCCTGCAGGGCGACAAGCTGGCCCCCAGCGGCGAGGGCGGTATCCTGCTGTGCGATACGTATGAGTATTACGAACGGGCGGCCTGTCTGGGGGATATTACGCGCATTATCGAGTTGCAGACCCCGGCACGGCGGTTTGCCGCAACGAGTTTCGGAATCAAGACACGTATTGCGCCGCTGTCCGCCGCCATCGCGCGCGTGCAACTCAGGCAACTGGCGGATCATAACCAGTCGCGCAATCAGAACCTGGAGTATCTCTCACATCATCTCGAGTCGCTGGGATTCCATACGTTCCTGGCGCCGCCTCACATCAAACGGTGCTATTTCGAATACATCATTCGCTACCGCAACAAAGACAATCCGCTCTCGATAGAGTCCCTGATTGATGCGCTGCGGCAAGAAGGGTGTCAGGTGTCTCTTCCGCGATACCCTTTGCTGCATCGGCAGCCATTCTTCACGGAGGGCCACTATCGGGATGTGGCTCGTCTAGGACCTGAGATTGCCTTACCGGACTACACCGAGGTAAGGCTGCCGAATACAGAGCGCGTGGGCGCACGCCTCATCAAGCTGCCGTCTTTTCCACATGCACATCGTGACTTGCTTGATCAATACATCGAAGCCTTTGAAAAAGTAAGCCGGTATGCGGCGGAGATCGCATCCAAGTACAACTCAGCATCCTCAGCGGCGCATAAAAAGGAGAAGCCATGAGAATAGTGCTGCGGATGACAGATCGACTCTTATACATGGTTCACATGGGAATGATGATCTTCTGCATCCTTGGATGGACAGTCCCGGCTGCGCGACGTTTTCATCTGCTGGCTGTGATGCTGATTGCGTTTTCATGGTTTGTCTTCGGGGCATTTCGTGGATACGGATATTGTGTCGTGACCGACCTGCAATGGAGAGTGAAAAAGGCGTTGGGAGAATCGCCCCTCCACGCTTCGTTTGTCAAATACCAGTTGGACCGCCTCACAGGAAGGGATCTCGACGCTCGATCAGTAGAGGTGTTCACTCAGGCGTGTTTTTATGTGTCGGCGATCGCGTCGATCTACGTGAATTTTGCCCCCTGATCAGAGGAGCAACGCAGATGGGCAAAAAGACAGCAACCAATACGCGGGCGTTTCGGCTCTTCGCGGTCTCGTTTCTGCTTAATGGCTGTTATGCCATGATGACGAAAGGGAAGCTTGAGCAGGTTGAAGGCTTTCCTGATATCGCGCCCTTCAACCACAAACCATCAGTCTGTCTTGAGCTGTCGACGAGAGAGGCAGTACGCACGGCGGGAAAAACGGCGGAGGTTGATCCGTCTCTTCTGACAGATGAGGCTTTTCAGGGGAGATTCAAAGAGGCCGTTACACGGGTCACCGAACAGTCAGGACTTTTCGAGTCGTTCACCTTTGATCCGACTCAGGTTCAGAAAAGCGACTATACGATCCGTATCGAGCTGAGCGAAACAAAGGAGAGCCAAAGCGTTTTGAGATTGTTGCTCACCTTGCCTTCCTGGGCTTGCCTCGGTTTAGGTGTCACACCATTTGGCGCACCGCCTCCGACGCCATTCGACTCAACCTTAACATTGACGGCTTCCGTACTGGATCGTACTGGTACCAACCTCGGTTCGTCCCAAATCGAGGAGTCTGTCATCTGGTGGTGCGGGGCGAGCCTTCTTATGCTTGCCCCAATCGCGGGCAGTGACCTGAGGTTGTGGGAGAATATGATCAAGGTACTCTACAAGAAAATCTTGGATGACAGACTGTTCCTTTATTCCTCCAGTGTAGTGCGTCAGAAGTTTTGATTGTCATCCTGGCTCGATCCGGAATCCAACGCCTTTCCGGTTTCCCGCTCTCGGCTTATAACGTGCCGGGATAAGCTTCGCGGGAATAGCCCATGCGCCGGCGATGCGTCGATGTGCATGAAAGCTCGGACCTGTCACCCCCTCCTCAACCCTCCCACCTCAGAGGGGGAGGGAACGGGTGGGGGACTTTCGAAACAGGGACGATTGATGGAACGCCGATTTCTTTAGGGAACTTCTGGCTCAGGACGCTAGTTCAATGCTGGCGTCTCTCAACAGATACACGCCCAAGCCTGAAGGATACATCCTCACGCGTGCTGGAGAATACTCACGATTCGTAACTCTGTACCGATTAAGGGGCTTAGGAAGCTCGCAGCCGTTGGCCCACTTTTTGCGATAAGGAATGGTGAGTTTAGTGGAAGCAAGCCAACCATTCGACGATAGATCGTGCGTTGCGAAAAGGGGAGGTCGAAATGAAAGCGCGTGATGTATTCCGAACATTGGAGTGGTGCAGTCGGGGGAGGTCGAGGCGTCACCCGCTGATCGCCGGCATCCTCGTCCTGGTCTTGGTCGCACAGGTCGGCTGTGCCAGCAGCGGAACCGGCAACTTTGTCAGGATGTCCACCCATGAGCTTTTTCCGGATGCGCGCGAAGAGACCGTTTCCCCCTCGCGGGAAGGGGGTATCCATTCGGTATCGGGTAAGGTGGCGGTTACATCCGGACGCTTCGATCCGAAGTTCGACATCATGGGCGGTCCGGCAAAGGGTGGCACGCGAGGTGCCCTCAAGGGGGCAGTGGAGGGATTCTTCGCCCCTCTGCAGCTAGTCCAAGCCGGTCTCGCAGGCATTCTGATAGCACCTTTTCTGATGCCTGTGGGCCTGGTAGTGGGCGCTGTTGAAGGAGGAAGCGCAGAGCCCGCAGTCACAGTCGAGGTGCGAGCGGGTGCGCTTCATGAGATGGTCAAGACTCAAAAGATGCAGGAAGATCTTCGGAGTCGTGTGGTTCACCTCGGCAGCTTAAAGACAACGTATACCCTCATGGTATTGACCGACCGCGGTCCCAATGCTCCTGGCGATCGGCCGGACTATCGTCCGATGCGGCAGGAGGGGGCTCAGACAGTGATCGAGGTGGCGGTAGAAAGCGTGACCCTGCATGGTGGTGGTGTCTTCAATCACGCGAATCCAGCCCTCGTCGTGGGCGTGATCGGCATCGGACGGTGGGTTCGTATAAATGACAATGTCGAGCTCTATGGGAATAGGTTTACGTACTACAGCAAGAGCAACCGGACCCTGGCGGAGTGGGCCGGTGACCCTGAGGGCTTCCGGAACGAACTCAATCAAGCCACTGCGGAGATCGCTGAGAAAATCGTTCAGAATATATTTCCCCGTAAAGGATCGAACTGAGAGATGATCCATAGCTTCCGCAGTCTGTCTCCCCGCCGCGAAAGCTGGGGCAGCCCAAACGCTGAGTCGGGCTGCCCCACGGCAGTAGCCTTGAATCCTCACGGTCGGACGATCCCCGGTGCACCTGCGATAATGGTGACCCAGCCGTCAGATTCACATTGCCAGTTGGACACCGCACCTTCACAATGGTCGCTGTATTGATCCAACGGTTTGCAATAGGGGGTCGTTCCCGGCGGTGCCCAATAATCCAAACCCGCCTGCAATCGGCCTGAACCATTGACTTTTGCGATGACGCGTACAGCATATTGAACGCCCGGTTCGGCATTTGATCGGCGACTATCTGGTTCATCATCCCATACTGCCAACCAAGGATGGAATACTTGGTCCGGATACTGACTTGTCGGAAATATAACAGTTGGAATGGCGAAAAGCCCATGTGCGGGTCTATTCCATTGCAGATCAAATATTAATGGGTTGACGGGATTATTGCCACAGGTCTCTAAGTTGGTATCACCGTTTGCACAGCGTAGCGCCCATGCAGCGGGATTACTCCAGTAAGCCTTATCCTGCAGCATAGAACCCCAAACGAGGTTGGATGCTTGGCAATCGTCTTTCTTACAGAAGAGATCGTCGCTGACGAGAAAGATATTGCCATTCTGATCCTTCCCCCAGATCTCCATCGATCTTACTTCGACACTTCCATTGCCTGTTCCATCATTGGTAATGCTCAACCAGGCAATGACCTGGTTATACCCATCAGGTGTCTCAGGAGAATTTACATGCCCGAATCTTTCGGTCTTGGGTTGTTCAAGTGGCGCATCACGAAAGCACTGGTTGGTACTCTTGCCTTTGATCTTCTTGCCGTAGGTCTTGCCATCGATCTTGTTGTTGACGATATTAAAGTCTTTGACTTTTTTATCTTTGTCGACAAAACCTTCCACATGCAATGAGTTGGGCGATCGCGAATAAATTCGCGCTTGTTCGTAGCCTCCTCCAGCGGAAGCTACCAAAGGAACGAAGATCATGGCTGCCGTAAAGACGATCGCACCGTTCTGAGTCTTCATTTTCATCCTCCTTAGCTGTTTGAGAACTGGTTCAGGTGTTCACGTTACCGTGGGTAATACCTGCATGCTTTTCCTCAAAGTAGCAGGCACCGTGCCAATCGCTACAGCGCTTTGCCTGCGGCTGAACGCGAAGCATCTACTCTTCTCGTCTTTCCGCACAGTTAGGGTTCTCTCGTATAACCATGGCCTCCGCATTGGACCCGGCGCTCCTGATGCACAAGCGGATACAGCCTGAATGACTTTAGATACGGCAGCCAAACGGCTCTTGACCCTGGAAGGGCTGCGTTGTCGTTGAGATTACTCGCCCGAACTCAGTGACCGTCGTTATCGCCAAGCTATCCGCGACGTCCTGCCGTCTCACGACAGATACACCCCTTGACGTGAAGGATACAGTTGCCAACCTGCGCCGGAATGGTCGTCGTCTGTAACTCTTCAGCGATAAAGGGGTTGAGGAAGCTGCCGCCCTTGGCCCACCTCTTGCGTTAAGGATCAGTGAGCGTAGCGGAGGCAAGTCAATCAATCGAAGAGGAGTAGAGGATTACGAAGGGGGGGATTGACATGAGACAGCTTCATATGTTTTGGGGTCAGGTGCGGGGCGCTTTACATCGCCTTATGCGCCAGACGAAGCCAATGGGTCGCCCGCTGACCACCAGTATCCTTATTCTGGCTACGGTTGCCCAGTTTGGCTGCGCTAGTCTTCCCGTTCTTACCCCTCCGCCCGGAGAGGCCGTTCTTAAGGTAGCCGTCACGTCCGGACGTTTCGCACCGACATTCGATACCGTGATGGGTCCGGCGAAGGGCGCATCCGGGGGTGCTTTAAAAGGGGCGGTGATGGGTTTAGGTGGGTTAATCTTTGCACCCTTTACTGTACCACTTGGCCTTGTCATCGGGGCTACTATGGCCGAACCGTCCGCTAAGATCGAGGAACGTGAGACCGCCGCCCGTGAGATTGTCACGGCTCAGAGGATCCAGGAAAATATCCGGGACCGCGTGGTCGCAGTTGGCCGCGCCAAGACGCCTCATGCCTTCATCGCATTGGCAAATCGAGGTCCTTCCACCATCAGTGAGCGGCCTGACTACCGTCCGCTGTCGCAGGAAGGCATTCAGACGGTACTCGAGGTTGTGGCAGATAGGGTGAAATTGCATGGCAATATGATCCGCCTGGATCCGGCCCTTCAAATGGTCATGTTCGTGAACTGGCGGTTGGTTCGAACCGCTGACAATGCCGAAATCTACTCCGCCTCACTCCCCTATATCGATTTTCAGAACAGGGGTGTGTGGACGTTGGCGAGATGGGTCAACGACCCGGAGATCTTCCGGAGTGAACTGGATCGCGCCTATACGGGCATTGCTGAGATGATCGTGAGGCTCGCGTTTGTCCAACCGGAATCGAAGTGAACGGTCTCATGGCTCAGGAGGAAAGGGAAATGTTAAGAGCGCGCAGGTCCAAAGCTGTTCTCATCGAATCGACGTTGCTCATTGCAACATTACTTCTCGGCGGTTGCATCGGCATGACCTATGCCAAGAAAAACGATTCGGAGGGATTGGTTCCGATTGTGGTTCTGAGAAAGTATTTTCCCATCTCTTCTGTCGACTACCCAGAACCAGCCGCAACAAAAATAGGAGAACAGATGCAATCGACCGCCACGCCAGAAGAGATGGCGGCAATCCGGTATCTTAGGGGTGTGACGCTTGATTCTGTGACGCTCATGAATTCGCTGGCTAGATGCCAAGATTGCAGTGGGGCCTTCGCGTTGAGGCAAACCATCGAATCCGCGTTGACACATGCGTTAGATAACACGTCGAGTTCGCCGCAACTTTCGACGCCTATCAAATCACTGAGGCTAGAAGTGACTTTTGTCTATAAGCCGCCAGAGAGGGAGGCCTCCTTATGGCTTTTGCCTGTGGCGGTCGTCTATGGCCTCACATGTGGAGGATCGCTGTTCGTGCTGTGTCCGGCTCCGATGGATGTAACGGTGAAAATCAACGGGGTGGCGCAGCTTGCGCAGGACGTTGAACTTCAGGCTGTCGGTATTGGTGCTGCGAGGCGTGTCACGGTGAGCGCCGGGTTCGATTCTGAGAGGCGGGCCGTATTTATTGCGCTGGCAGAGGCCCTGAAAGCTCTGGCGATCGACCTCAAAAAGCAAGTCGATGAGCAATGTAAGACTAACGAAGCTTCGCCTCTGACCGACAGTTGTACGATTCCACTGCGGTGAAGCCCCGTAGCAGGGCTGCTGATTATCCTTGTAAATCTATGACTAATATTCCATAATTACAATGATGATACCAAGACAACTCCTCAATCCGCTGATGCAGGCCCTGCGCGAAGTCCCGGCGGTCTGTCTGCTGGGCCCGCGGCAAGCGGGCAAGACCACGCTGGCGCTGGAGATAGGGAAACGGCTGGGCGGGTTGTATCTGGACCTGGAATCGGAACAGGACCGCACGAAGTTGGCCGAGCCGGAAGCCTATCTTGAGCGCCACATGGACAAGCTCGTCATCCTCGACGAGGTCCACCGCACGCCGAATCTCTTTCCGATCCTGCGCGGGCTCATTGATCGCGCTCGGCGCAACGGCCAGGGCAACGGGCGATACCTGCTGCTGGGCTCGGCCGCTCTGGGCCTGCTGCGGCAGTCGGGTGAGTCCCTTGCCGGGCGGGTCCGTTTCCTTGAACTGATGCCGCTCACCGTGCGGGAGCCCACAGGCAGGGATGCGGCCACGCTGTGGCTGAGGGGCGGCTTTCCGGAGAGCCTGCTCGCCCAGAGCGACGAACAGAGCCTGCGCTGGCGGCGGGATTTCATCCGCACGTATCTGGAGCGGGATATCCCTCAGTTCGGACCGCGCATCGCCGCGGACACGCTACGCCGGTTCTGGACCATGCTTGCGCACCGCCATGGTGCGCCGCTCAATGTGGCTGAGCTGGCGCGTAGCCTGGGGGTGGATGCCAAGACAGCTGGGCGTTACGTGGATCTGCTGGTGGATTTGCTGCTGGCCAGGCGGCTGGCGCCCTGGCGCACCAACGTGGGCAAGCGTCTGATCAAGGCCCCGCGCCTGTACCTGCGCGACAGCGGCTTAGCTCACGCCCTGCTGGGCATCGCCGACCTGGAGGCGCTGCTCGCACACCCTATAGCCGGAGCGAGCTGGGAGGGGTTCGTCATCGAGAACGTGATCGCCTCCGCGCCCGAAGGCTTCGAGGCGTATTACTACGGCACGAGCGGTGGTGCGGAGATCGACCTGCTGCTTCATCTGCCAGGCGGTCGGATGTGGGCCATCGAGGTCAAACGCAGCCTCGCGCCGCGTCCCGAGCGGGGTTTTCATACGGCCTGCGCGGACTTGAATCCTGTACGCCGGTTCGTGGTGTATCCGGGCACGGAGCGATTCCCGCTTGGGCAGGATGTCGAGGCCGTGTCGCTGAGCGGTCTCGCCACTGAACTCCACGGCCCCCACCCCTCTTGCTGATTCACTGTCACCCGATACAATAGCGATAAAGGTCATCGGACCCTCTGGGAGATTATCCAGGCATGGGGACGATCTGTTCTGCTTTCCGAACCCCCCCAGAAATTGAGATTGTCAGCGTAACCGGTTTATTGGTTCGTCATTGCGAGCCGCCGCGCCCCGTCCGTCATTGCGAACGTAGTGAAGCAATCTCATCCGTTCCAAATCACCCCATCTCCGCCGCTCTCCGACCCTGCAAAGTGAGAGTGTCTCTCAACAGATACACGCCCAAGCCTGAAGGATACATCCTCAAGCGTGCAGAGAAATGCTCATGGGTCGTAAGTCTGCATTGATGAAGGGGTTTGAGAACATCACGCCGGTTGGCTCGCCTTTTGCGTCAAGGATCGGTGAGCGCAGCGAAAGAAAGTCAACCAATCGGAGATTGAAGGTGGATTGCGAAAGGGGGGAAGCGAAAATGAAAGCGCGTGACACATTCCAAAGATTCGGATGGGGAAGTCAGGGGAGGTCGAGGCGTCACCCGCTGATCGCCGGCATCCTCGTCCTGGTCTTGGTCGCACAGGTCGGCTGCGCCAGCAGTGGAACCCCCGGCAAATTCATCAGGATGTCCACTCATGATATTTGGTCACATGCGCCAGAAGAACCAGGAGTGACAGCTCAGCACAAAGCTCTTGCCGATCTGTCGGCGGTCGTTCCACCTCTGCCTGGAGAGGCCGTCCATTTGGCGTTCGGTAACATGGGCGTCACGTCCGCGCGCTTCGCGCCGAGGTTCGAATATAAGGTGGCTGTCGGATCCAGCGGGTTCGTCATGGACGAGGACGATCCCTCGAAGGGAACTGCACATTGAACGATGGATCAGTGGCGGTCTGATTGACTCTTCTACTGCCGAGCGCATCCGCAACTACCAGGCGGAGCAAGAAAAGACCCTTGGACTGCGCTGGCCGGCGAGGAGGGGCTGGTCCTGATCAAGGGTCCCAACGTGATGATGGGGTATCTCAAAGATCCTGAGTACACCAGGGAGGTGATCCGGGACGGGTGGTACATTACCGGCGACATCGGCACACTGGATGAGGATGGGTTCCTCACGATTACTGATCGGCTATCCCGTTTCAGTAAGATCGGCGGTGAGATGGTCCCGCACGTCAGGATCGAGGAAGCGATCCAGCAGGCGCTCGGTACTTTCGATCTCAGGTGCGTCGTCACCTCCCTGCCAGACGAACAAAAGGGCGAGCGACTTATGGTCCTGCATGAGGAGTTGGGGGTCGACATAGACGAACTCCTTATCCGGCTCCGTGGACTGGATCTTCCGAATCTTTGGCTGCCGCGAAAGGAAAACTTTTTCCTGATCGATAGCATCCCGCTCCTCGGTACCGGTAAGGTGGACTTACGGCGAACGAAGGCGCACGCAGAACAGCTCGATCTTAGCCGGAGAGCAGGGGAGGCCTAAGGTGCGTGGAGCGCCCGATAAGGAGATAGATTTATTTTGCTAAACATACATCCGTTTCCTTTTCTGAGGTCAGCGGGGGGGTGCGATAGCCCGCCAGGGCGCACGCAGGAGGAAGAGAAGGAGATCGCGTGCTGTCTGGCTTAGCGACTTGACCGGCGCAACGGAGATAGATGGATCGTCCCATGGCCCTTCCATATCGAAGTGGGTGACGATGAGACTCTGCTTCTTGGGTAACAAGCGGCCCAGCAGCGGGATTTTTCGGATGCCCCGTTCCAGGACATGCAGCGGCCTGACCGCCAGGTCCAGATCGACGTATTGGTTGGTCAGCCTCATCGAACCCTCGGCTGTCAGCCGCATGACCTCGCTGTCCAGCAGCAGGTTGGTTGTATGCATCACCCCGTCCTTGACCGCAATGTCGGCGCTGAGCCGACGGTAAGGCATCCGTTCCCGGGTAAGGTCTGGCAGGCGGTACGGCTGGGCCGGCGCCCCAAGCAGGCCAAGGAGCCGAACCAGGGCGGGATAGTGTGACAGGCTGCCGTCTTCGAGCCGCAGAGAGAGCTGCCCCTGCAGTGTGGGAAGGGTGGCGTAGTTCGGCGCGGTGTCAAAAGCGAAGGTGGCGCGCGTGGACAGCATGCCGGAGACCCAGCGCCGCTCCGGCAGTAGTTGATCATTGATCGCGTCGAGATTAGCCTTATCCAAGTTAAGCTCCAGTGTGTGATGCCAGGATTCCTCTTGTCGCCGCGCCGTTCCTTCGCCGTTCAGTCGGCCTGCCGCCGACGTACCCTCCGTCACGATATAGCGGACATGATCATTGTCGAAAGTCACCTCGCCGGTCTCTATAGAGATCCAGATCGGAATGATCCGCGGCTTGACCTGAACATGAGCAAGTTCGGCATGTCCACTTACTCGTATCGCGCCAGGCTTACCAACCAGCGAGAGTCGTACTCGGGGCGCGCCTTGCAGATCGCGTACTGAGGGAAGCCATGGCCTGATGATGCCAAAAGGGGTGTGGCCGAAGAGCGAAAGGTCGACGAGCCCGCCGAATCGAAGACTCCCCATCAGCGTTACTGAGAGGTCCGGGCCGGTTAGCTCCAACGAATTGACGCGGAGCGTTTCAGTCTGCAGCACCATATGCGTCGGCTTTCGCAGGCGTACGGGAGTTGAGCCGGCCGTTCCTCGAACGTTGATCAGGTCGATCCCGCCTGTCAGGTCACGAAGTTCCGGCAGCGTTCCAAGGAGCCTGGCGCGGCCATCGGCCCGCGCTGCGAGGGGAAAACGTAGGTGTGCGCGCAGCACCTGAAAGAGTGGCTCCAGGTCCAGGTCGGTTGCCGATACCTCGACCTCCAGCGGACCACTCAGCAGCAGGGGCGCGACACCTGTCGCGTGGAGTGTCCGGCCACCCTCAAGCTTCCAGCGCCATCGGTTGTCTTCCAGCGCGAAGCGAACACGTCCGCTGCCGATCTCAATACCATTCACATTCAAATCGTTGAGCGCAAGCTCACCTTCGACGCGACGTTCGCGCCACTGCCCGGTTGCCGAGAGCGATACGACGAGGGCACCGCTGATGCCTCGCTCGGCCAGACCATGAATTGAGGCGAGGTCTACCTTGGCAGGGAGGACGGCAAACCGATAACTCCCGCCGACCTCAATGGCCGCAGAAGCCTTAAAGGGGATGTCACGATAGCGCCCGGTGAGCGAGGGAATCGTCAACTCCGTCCCCGAGAGGGCGAGTCTGGCCTCAAGCGCGTCGATCTGTTCGGTCCTGATACGCATCCGCTGTATTTCCAGATGACCGGCCCCATACAGGTTTGACGCGAGCCCACTGAGCCGGAGTCGAGCGACGATCGGTCCGGCAACCGGCGTGTCTGTTGGCAGCCACCGGGCTGCATCCTCAAGCCGACCCCGCAGGTCGAGGTTGAGATCGGTCGTCATCGTCTTCAGGTCCATGGTTCCGTTTACCGCCAATCGACTGGCGCCCTGATAGAGCGCTAAACGCTTCACTGCGAAGATGTCGTCCTGAACCGTTGCATCCGTCTGCCCCACACGGCGTCCGGTCTGGTCTTCAACCAGAAGGCTCACCTTGAATGTCCGCGACGCGACCTCGCCAACAATCTTCCCCTTGACAGCAAGCTTTCCGCTCCAGGGGGCCACGCCGCTGAGCCGCGACGGCAGCGCCTCCGGCGTAAGCTGTCCTGTGATACTCAGATCCGTTTGCTGACGACCTGCACCTGTGCGAATGACACCACTCGCGGTAAGTGAGGAGCCGGCATTGGCCAGACTGAATTGCTCCACCTGTATGCCGTCACGGGTCAGGCGCGCGTGGACTTGCAGGCGGATCTTCCGCAGGTCGTGGGTTCCCAGTCTCACCATCACATCGTCGGTTGCCACTTCAACTTCAGGCTGGTCGGGAGAGGGCCAGAAGAGCCTGCCTCTGAGACCATCGATCTGGAGACCCAGTGGGGATGCAGTGCTCCGGTAGGCGACCGTTCCCTGTTCCAGCAAGACCGGGAACCCCTCTGTCTCCTGATCTTCTGAGATTTCGCTGAAGCTGGAGACAAACCTTGCGAGGCTTGATGACGATGCGGGGCTGTCAGTAAATCGCAGTCGAGGACCGTGAATGACCAGGGAGCGGACCTGGGGTGCGCCACGCAGGAGGGAAGTCGGTCTGAACGTCACACGGGCCCAATCGACCGTCAGGAGCGGCGCATCGATTTTTCGACCTGCCTGTGCCTGGGCTGTGGCGGATAGGTCACCGACCGCGATCTGCCTGAGTTCCAGGCTGCGGTGAAGAAGCGACAGCGACATACTGCCGATCTGCACGGGAAGGTGCAGTTGACGGGTCAGCGTCTGCTCGGTTAAGCGACGGAACTGCTCTGCCTCCATCCATGTCTTGAGGTACAGGAGGCCGCCACCCAGCAATAATACGACGGCAGCGACAATGAGGAGGATCACCGACCCACGAATTCGCGGCATCACCCGTCCTGTTTGCCATGAACCCATTTATTCCCTCTCCCTCTTGGAGCGGGTTTGGGTGAGGGCGCCTGTCATACCGCCACGCACCCCCCTTGTCCCCACCGTCGCCACATCCATGGGGTATCTGCGAGTGAGGGTAAGGTTTATCAAAGGAGCATCTCACGATTGCCGCTCCCGATCAAGCTGCTTGACGAGTTCCCTCAGGCGACTGAGCATGACTCTTCCAGGGGTTCCGGCGCTGCCGCTGGAGAAGATTGCCGCCGCATGGGGTATTGCTTTGTTGGTCGTGGGCCTGTCGGTTTGTCCGCGCTCTCGCCAGAGATGCTTATCGACGCCATGCTATCGGGCCTAAAAACGGTAGTGACATGACCTGAGGGGAGTCGGGAGTCCGGGGAACAGCAAGGCCACTGCTAACCCCGCAACCAGGATAATGCTCATTCTCAGCTCTGGGAGACTGCTCTCTGAAGAGGAGGCGTGAAGCGTAGATATGGAACGGCTTGGCTGCTCTTGACAACATGGTTGAAATCGCATACGGTTGTCCGGAGCAATGGTAGCTCGTCGATTGCGGCATTCTGGGCCAAGGGGGGTGACATGGCGGAGAGGACGGCGGAACGGGGGGACGGAAAAGAGCGGGAACGCGCGCTGGATCTGGCAATCGCCCAGATTGAAAAATTATACGGCAAAGGCTCCATCATGAAGCTGGGCACTTCCGGCGCGCTCCTACCCATTGCGGCCATTTCCACCGGCTCGCTGGAGTTGGACGCTGCGCTGGGAGTAGGGGGGGTACCACGTGGCCGCGTCATCGAGATCTTTGGACCGGAATCGTCCGGGAAGACGACACTGGCGCTGCACATCATCGCCGAGGCGCAGCGGGTGGGCGGCTCCGCCGCGTTCGTGGATGCCGAGCACGCGCTGGATCCCGCCTATGCCAGATCCCTGGGGGTGAACATCGATGACGTGCTGATCTCTCAACCGGATACGGGGGAGCAGGCCCTCGAGATCACAGAGGTTCTGGTCCGGAGCGGAGCCATCGATGTCATCGTGATCGATTCGGTCGCCGCCCTCGTACCTCGGGCTGAGATCGATGGCGAGATGGGAGAACCCACGATGGGCCTTCAGGCCAGGCTGATGTCGCAGGCGCTCCGGAAGCTTACGGCGGCCATCAGCAAGTCCAAAACCTGCGTCATCTTCATCAATCAGCTCCGGGAGAAGATCGGGGTCATGTTCGGCAATCCCGAGACCACCACCGGCGGCCGGGCACTGAAGTTTTATTCGTCGGTCCGGCTCGACATTCGAAGGATCTCAAGCATCAAAGACGGGGAGGAGATAGTCGGGGCGCGCGTAAAGGTCAAGGTGGTCAAGAACAAGGTCGCCCCTCCCTTCAAAGAGGCAGAGTTCGACATCATCTACGGCAAGGGGATCTCGCGGACCGGAGGTCTGTTGGATCTTGGCGTCGAGTACAAGATTATTGAAAAGAGCGGCTCCTGGTTCTCCTATGCCGGGGAGCGGATCGGTCAGGGGCGGGAGAACGCGAAGCGTTTTTTGGAGGAGAATCCCGCCCTCTGCAACGAGATCGAAGGGAAGGTGCGCGCGGCCCTTGGGATGACCGGCGCGGTCGATGCGGCGGTGGCGCCGCAGGCGCGATAGCATCGCAGGGCAGATAGACTGAAGTCTGAGGCAGGAACCGAGAAGATTGTCAATGGCTTGATTTGTACCTTGCGAGATACGGTATAGCCTTCAGTCTTCAGTCTAAACACCTGAGTAGCGACAAAGAGAGGGATATCTACAGCGATGCCTTTCGACCTTGATGGGCTGCTGCGACTGGCCATTGAGCGACGCGCCTCGGACCTCCACCTGAAAGTCGGCGCCCCGCCCGCTCTCCGAATCGATCACCAACTCGTTCCAGTGCAGGACCAACCTGGCCTCACCCGGGCTGACCTCGAAGCGACGATCTGCCTTGTCGCAACGGAGTCGCAGCGACAGCAGTTTGCGCAACGTCGGGAACTGGACGTCAGCTACGACGTTGCCGGGTTGGGAAGATTTCGAACCAACCTTTTTCAGCAGCGCGGAATGGTGGGAGTCGCCTTTCGGGCCATCCCGCTTACGGTCCAGACCATTGAGGAACTCAATCTTCCGCCGATTATCGGAAAGCTGGCGATGGAACCCAGGGGGATGGTATTAGTCACCGGCACCGCGGGAAGCGGGAAATCAACAACCCTGGCAGCGATGATCAGTCATATCAACAGCCATACAACCGGTCACATCGTGACCATCGAGGACCCGATCGAATTCCTCCACCGGGACAATCGGTGCCTGATCAACCAGCGGGAAGTCGGGATTGATACCAAGTCGTTTGCCGATGCGCTGCGCAGCGCGCTTCGCCAGGATCCGGATGTGATCCTGGTGGGAGAGATGCGCGACCTTGACACGATCAGCACGGCTATCGTGGCTGCCGAGACGGGCCATCTGGTTTTGAGCACCCTGCACACCATCGATGCAACCGAGACGATCAACCGCATCATCGCGATCTTTCCGCCCTACCAGCAGAAGCAGATCCGGTTGCAACTCGCCTCGCTACTTCGGGGGGTCATCTCGATGCGCTTGATTCCACAGGCGGACGGCAAAGGACGCGTGCCGGCGGTTGAGGTCATGGTCGTCACCGCCACCATTCGGGAGTACATCACCGATGCCGACAAGACCAGAAAGATTCCGGAGGTCATCGCGGCCGGGACATCGGAGTATGGGATGCAGACCTTCGATCAGTCGCTTATGAGTCTGTATCAGCGTGGCTTGGTAAGCTATGAGGAGGCGCTCCAGTGGAGCAGCAATCCCAACGATTTCGCCCTCAAGGTTCGAGGGATCCAGACCGCGGCGGATCAACCCTGGATCGTAGAACGGCAGGGAGGCTTTCGCGAACGAAAGCTTCGCTGAAGCCCAAGTCCCCTGAGGCGGCGTACAAGGCGGGCGTGCGCCTCCTGACTGTTCGGGATAGAACGTGTGCCGAGCTTGCGCGTCTGCTTGCGGCCAGGGGATTTACGCGAGCTGATTCACAGGTCGCACTCGATCGGCTGAAAGAAGAAGGGTACCTAAACGACCGGAGATTCGCGGCGGCCTGGACCACGGGCCGGCTCCGAACAAAGCCGATGGGGCCGCATCGCCTAAGCAGAGAGCTCGATGCAAAGGGGATTGAAGAACAGCTCGTACGTGAAATCTTAGGGGAGGTCTACGAGGAGGGAGAAGAGCCGATAGCCCGCCGTGCCATAGCAAGTAAACTCTCGGTACCTGGGCGTCTGCCGGCTCCATCCAGGACGCTTCCGGTAGCGCGATTTTTACAACGGAGAGGATTTTCAAACGACATTATTTGGCGACTGCTTCACGAGAAACAGCAGGAGTAGCGGAACGTATCATGCCACAGTTGACAGGCGGAGAGATCCGCGAACGGTTTTTACAATTTTTTGAGCGGAACGATCATACGGTGGTGGCCAGTTCCTCACTGGTCCCGGCCGACGATCCGACGCTGCTGTTTACCAATGCCGGGATGGTGCCGTTCAAAGGGGTCTTTCTGGGAACCGATCCGCGTCCCTATCGGCGGGCCGCTTCGGTCCAGAAGTGCCTGCGCGTCAGCGGCAAACATAACGATCTGGAAAACGTCGGTCGAACCGCCCGTCACCATACCTTTTTCGAGATGCTCGGCAACTTCTCCTTTGGTGATTACTTCAAAGAAGGCGCCATTGAATATGGCTGGGCGTTTTTGACGCGCGAGGTTGAGCTGCCTGCTGATCGGCTCTGGGCCACCGTGTACAAGGATGATGATACGGCGTTCGACCTGTGGCAAAGGCTTGCCGGCTTGCCACCCGATCGAATCGTCCGCCTGGGGGAGAAGGACAATTTCTGGTCCATGGGCGAGACTGGCCCGTGTGGACCGTGCTCCGAGTTGATCTTCGATCAGGGTCCGATGGTCGGTTGTGGGCGGCCGACCTGCAGTATTGAGTGTGGATGCGATCGCTATCTGGAGCTCTGGAACCTGGTGTTCATGCAGTACAATCGTGATGCCTCCGGGACCCTCACGCCCCTGCCGAAACCGAGCATCGACACCGGGGCCGGACTGGAGCGAATGGCGGCGGTATGCCAGGGGGTCAAGAGTAATTTTGAGAGCGACCTGATCCGGCCGCTGATCGCCACGGTGGAGGAGCTCTCGCAGAAGCGCTACGGGGCGAACGAAAACGATGATGTATCGATGCGGGTGATCGCCGATCACGCGAGAGCAGTTGCCTTTGCGTTGGCCGACGGTGTCCTGCCAAGCAATGAGGGCCGGGGCTACGTGCTGCGCCGGATCCTGCGGCGCGCGCTCCGACATGGCCGCCTCCTTGGACTGGACGAGCCGTTCCTGGCCGCTGCGACCGACAAGGTGATCGACCTGATGACGGATGCGTATCCGGAACTCCCGGCAAGCCGGGCGCATGTGGCACGCCTCGCCTGGATCGAGGAGGACCGGTTCGGCATCGTGCTGCGCGAGGCGCTGCCCCGACTGCATGATCTGATCCGGACGGTCAAAGATCAGACCGCGGAGGAGCAGGCTATCCTCTCAGGACCGAAGCTCTTTGAGCTGTACGATACATACGGCGTGCCCAGGGACCTGATGGACGAGATTGCCGCTGAGCAGTTGGTCGTCTGCGATTGGGACGGGTTCCAAACGGAGTTGAGGCGCCAGCGGGAAAAGTCCAGGGCGCACCTGAAAGCATTTGCGGATGTCCAAGGGGTTGCAGAGGCCTTCCATGACCTTGCGAAGGGCAGGCGAACGGCATTCCTGGGCTACGAGCGCCTCGAACTGCAGGCGTCGGTCGTCGCGGTCTTGGCTGACGGCAAACAGGTCGAGCGGATCGGCGCCGGGCAGGAGGGCGAGGTCGTCCTCGATCAGACCCCTTTCTATGCGGAATCGGGTGGTCAGGTGGGTGATACCGGGTATCTTCGTGGCGAGGCGCTCCTCGCGGAAGTCCTGGATACTAAACGACCACTCTCAGGATTGATCGTTCACCGAGTTGTCGTAAAGCGGGGCGAACTTAGGACTGGTCAGCGGCTCATGGCTTCGGTTGATGTGAGCCGGCGCGATACGACGGTCAAGAATCACACGGCAACTCATCTCGTCCATGCGGCGCTCCGGCAGATCCTCGGCGACCATGTTCGACAGGAGGGCTCACTGGTTGCGCCGGATCGCTTGCGCTTTGACTTTCGGCACTACGGACCCATGAGTCCCGCCGAGATCGCTCAGGTCGAGGAGACGGTCAATACGCGGCTCTGGGCCAACCTACCGGTCGTGGTCGAAGAGATGCGGCTGGACGAGGCTCTGGCGAAAGGGGCACTAGCCTTCTTCGGCGACAAGTACGGGGAGGAGGTGCGGGTAGTCGGCATCGCCGACTTCAGCATCGAGCTGTGCGGAGGGACCCACACCAAAGCGACGGGGGAGATCGGCCTGTTGAAGATTGCTTATGAGACTGGCGTCGCTGCGGGCATACGTCGGATCGAGGGTTTGACCGGCCCCGGCGCCTTTCAGTACCTGAAACGCGAGGGAGAGGTCCTGCGGGAATCGGCCGATCGGCTGAAGAGTAAGCCGCTTGACGTTCCGGAGAGGGTTGACCGCCTCTTCGACTCGACCCGCGCCCTCGAGCGAGAGGTCCAGCAACTTCGGGCCAAGCTGGGCGCAGAGGTGGCCGAGGAGTTGCTGAAGACGGCAACACAAATCTGCGGCGTGACGGTGGTGGCGGGGCTGGCTGAACGGTGTGATCAGCGGGCTCTACGGGAACTCGCCGATCAACTGAGAACTAAGATCGGCAGCGGGGTGATCGTCCTGGCAACATTGTCCGATGGACGGGTCGGCTGGGTGGCAGCCGTGACACCTGATCTCACCTCACGCCTGCATGCCGGAAAGTTGGTAAAGGAGGTAGCGATCATTACCGGTGGGAGCGGAGGTGGTAGAGCCGATCTCGCCGAAGCCGGCGGGAAGAATCCCGATGATCTGGATCGGGCGCTTCGGCTTGTTCCGGAACTGGTGAAGCGGTGTCTGCAGTAATCAGCGTACAGCTCTCAACCATCAGCGATCAGCAGGACAAGGCAATAACGATAGTTAGGCGGTGTTTCAATGCCTTACAGGAAACTATGACGTGGTCTTATTCCGGCCCGCATTTTCCTTGCAGATTGTCGCTAACTATAGTATAAGTAAATAGAATTACTGATCAAAATCACATGAGACGCTGCCGCGCTACAGTAGACGAGAATAGAATACCGGCCAAGCGATCAGCTTTCAGCGGTCAACTGGCAGCGTTTCTGATACGTCTTCCGCTTTGTCTGAAGCTGACGGCAGGTTGCTGATGGCTTGTTCTGAGCAAATATCCTTCCGTGAGCAGTGTTGGCGATGATACCGATCGCGCGAGAAGGGTGGCCGTTTATCCTCGCACCGCTGACCCTGGCAGTCATCCTATGGGTTTCAGGGTGGCAGGGGAGCGGCATTACAGCTCTTATTTTGGCCGTATCGGTGGCGTTGTTTTTTCGTGATCCGTCACGCGATATACCGAAAGGCGAGGGGCTAATCCTCTCTCCGGCTGATGGGACAGTCGTCCATGTGGGTCCGTATCTTGGCCATGAGTTGCCAGAACCGGCTACACAGATCAGTATCTTTCTGTCGATTTTCAATGTGCATATCAACCGAGCCCCGTTTCCTGCGGTAGTCGAAGAGGTTGAGTACAAATCCGGGACATTTCGGATCGCGTGGCAGCCTGAGGCGTCGACAGCGAATGAGCAGAACCTCATCATGCTGAAAGCGCCGGAAGGTCAGCTATTAGTGAAACAGATCGCAGGCCTGATTGCAAGACGCATCGTCTGTCGAGTCGTTCCCGGACAGAAACTTGAGGCCGGAGAGCGAATCGGACTCATTCGCTTTGGATCGCGGGTTGATCTGATTGTTCCGTCGCGGGCGGAGCTTTTTGTAAAACGCGGAGATCGTGTCAAAGGAGGAATCAGCGTGATGGGAGCGCTCCGATGAGAAGGGGCCGTCGTCGACGTGGGGTCTACCTTTTACCGAGCCTGCTGACCATCAGCAGCTTGCTGTGCGGGGTCTATGCGATCGTCGCGGTGCATAATGACGATTACACCCGTGCGGCCACAGCAATTCTTGTTGCGCTGATTCTGGACGGCCTCGACGGGGCCGTCGCCCGCCTCACCAATACCCAGAGCGACTTCGGCGTGCAGCTTGATTCATTGGCGGACCTGGTCGCATTCGGCGTCGCGCCCGCTATCCTCTCTTATGGGTGGGCGATTAAACCGTACACCAAGATGGGATGGCTGTTCGGAACGATCATTCCAACCGCGCTGTTCGTCTCGAGCGGCGCCTTCAGGTTGGCGCGCTTCAACGTTCAGACGCAGACGCTCGACAAGCGCTATTTTGTCGGCCTCCCGATCCCGGCGGCGGCGGCGGTGATCGCCTCTTTCGTACTCTTCATGCGGGACTCTCCTTCGCTGGTTCTCTTCCAGCATGAGTTGCTCTCAGAGCGGGTGATGTCTGCGCTTATGGTGATCATCGTGTACGCTCTGTCATTCTTGATGGTCAGTCGGCTGCGGTACCGCAGCCTCAAAGGAATCGAAATCAAGAAGCGTCAGCCCTTCGCGCTCCTCATCGGTCTGACGCTTGTGGTTCTGGTGATTGCTTCCGAGCCGAGCCTGGTGGCATTTTTGTTCTTCTCTCTCTTTGCACTGTCCGGCGTCATTCGCTTGATTCCGCCGATAAGAAAACACGTGGCAGAGCCGATAGAGCATCTGATCGGCGGGGAAGGCGGACCATAGAATGGGCAAACGGATCCTGATCTTCGACACGACGCTCAGGGATGGCGAGCAGGCGCCTGGCTGCAGCATGAATACCCGGGAGAAGCTGGAGATGGCCAGGCAACTGGCGCGTCTGAAGGTGGACGTAATCGAGGCCGGCTTCGCCATCGCCTCCGAAGACGACTTTGAAGCGATCAAGACGATCGCCCAGAATGTGAAGGGCGGACCGATCATTGCCAGCCTCTGTCGGACTCGAGATATCGACATTGATCGGTCCTGGGAGGCGTTGAAATACGCTGATCGCTCACGGATCCATATCTTCATCGCGACCTCCGAGATTCACATCACGTACAAGCTGAAATCGACTCAAGAAGAGGTGCTGCAGGCCGCCATTGCGGCGGTGAAGCATGCCAGGCGCTATACCGACGATGTCGAGTTCTCGCCGGAGGACGCCCATCGGAGCGAGCAGGATTTTCTCTGCAAGGTTGTTGAGGAGGTGATCAAGGCAGGGGCCACCACGATCAATATTCCCGATACGGTCGGCTATGGTGTCCCCTGGGAGTTTGGAGCCCGAATCAAGAACCTGTTCGACCGGGTACCCAACATCGATAAGGCGGTGATCAGTTGCCACTGTCATAACGACCTTGGGTTGGCGGTGGCGAACTCGCTGGAGGCCGTGCGAAACGGAGCAGGACAGGTTGAATGCACCATTAACGGGATCGGTGAGCGCGCCGGAAACGCCTCGCTCGAAGAGATCGTGATGGCGCTGCGGACGCGAAAAGACCTGTTCGACTTCGAAACCGGTATCAACACGGAAGAGATCTACCGGTCCAGCAAGCTCCTGACCAGCATTATCGGGATCCCCGTCCAGCCGAACAAGGCCATCGTCGGCGCCAACGCCTTCGCGCACGAGGCCGGCGTACACCAACACGGCATGCTGCAGAAGCCGCTGACCTATGAGATTATGACCCCGGAATCGGTCGGGGTTCCTCAAAGCCGACTGGTGCTTGGTAAGCACTCCGGGCGACACGCCTTCAAAAAACGGCTGGAAGAGCTCGGCGTGATGTTGTCTGAAGATGCCGTCAACAGGGCATTTGTGCGGTTCAAGATCGTGGCCGACAAGAAGAAAGAGGTGTTCGACGACGACCTGCTGGCCATCGTCGAGGAAGAGGCTCTGGCCGCCGGCGAGACTTACGCCCTCGATCATCTGCAGTTTACCAGCGGCACGAACCTCATCCCCACTGCCACGGTGCGGCTTACACGCGACAATGAGGTCTTTCAGGAATCAGGATGGGGCGATGGTCCGGTGGACGCGGCCTACAAGGCAATCGACCAGATTACGAGGGTTCAGGGGCGACTGGCTGACTATTCGATCAGGGCCATCACCGGCGGGAAGGACGCATTGGGCGAGGTGGTCCTGAAGCTGGAGGTCAACGGCCATACCGTCATCGGCAAAGGAAGCTCCACAGATGTTATCGAGGCCAGCGTCAGAGCCTACTTAAACGCGATTAATAAGATCGTTGGCGCCGAGCGTCCGCCCAGGGACAGCGCCGCGCCGAAGGGACTGTGACCGCGAGGACGTAGCATGACGAATAGAACATACACGGTGGCAGTCGCCGGGGCCACGGGCGCGGTCGGAGAGACGATGCTTCGACTGCTCGAAGAGCGCCATTTTCCTGTCCGACACCTGAGGCTCCTGGCCTCCGATCGCTCAACCGGGAAGAGCCTGACGTTCATGGGAGAGGAGATCAAGGTTGAGCGGCTGGACGAGGGTTCGTTCCAGGGGATCGAGATCGCGCTTTTTTCGGCCGGCGCGACCCGCAGTCACGAGTTTGCACCGGCGGCCGTGAAAGCCGGTGCTGTCGTCATCGATAACAGCTCCGCGTTCCGGATGCAGGCCGATGTCCCGCTCGTCGTCCCGGAGATCAACCCGGATGCGATTGCCGGGTATCAGGCCCGTGGCATCATCGCGAATCCCAACTGCACGACGATCGTCATGCTCATGCCGCTGAAGCCGCTACACGACTATGGCCGGGTCAGGCGCGTTATCGCATCGAGCTACCAGGCGGTCTCCGGCGCAGGGGCAAAGGGGATCGAGGAGTTGAGACAACAGACCTTGGCCTGGGCCAGCGGCGGGCCGATCGAGATCAGGGCCTTCCCTCAGCAGATCGCTTTCAACGTCATTCCTCACATCGATACGTTCCAGCCGAACGGCTACACGAAAGAGGAGTTGAAGTTAGTCTTCGAGACACGGAAGATCCTGGGAGACGATTCAATCGGGGTCTCGCCTACGACCGTGCGTGTCCCCGTCTTTACGGCCCATTCGGTCTCCATGAACGTCGAGACGGAGCAAAAGATCGGGGCAGACAAGGCGAGGGAGTTGCTCTCGAAGATGCCGGGACTTGTCGTGCTTGATGAGCCGAAAGCGGGCCGCTACCCGATGCCGATCCTCGCGGCCGGCAAGGACGACTGCTTTGTTGGCAGGATCAGGGAAGATCTGACGAACGATCATGCCCTGAACCTCTGGGTGGTGGGAGACCAGCTTCGAAAGGGGGCGGCCCTGAACGCCATTCAGATCGCTGAGCTGTTAGTAGATCGTTATCTTTGAATCGACTGTGGGCTCATGCCCCTCGGCTTGCCGCAAGTTCGTCATACCGGCGGAAGCCGATATCCAGAAGGCCCGACTGGATTCCCCCCTTATCCGGTACGGGGCAGGCGTGTCAAGCACTTGTCTGCGTGCGGAGACGCACAGGCAGGCGGAATGACGGGCCAGAATAGAAGCCGACCCCCTTACGCCTTCCGTGTTATCCCTGACGGCTTTTCAACGTGTGATGCCGACCTTTAAATTGACGATCGAATACGACGGGACCGACTATCATGGCTGGCAAGTCCAGCCAGGAATGACGACCATTCAAGGAACGCTGGAGGAAGCGGTCGCGCGTATTGTCGGGGAGCGTATCCATGTCATGGGGGCAGGTCGAACCGATGCCGGTGTCCATGCACTCGGCCAGGTCGCCAGTCTCCGCGCTCCGTTCAGCCATCCACCAGATACCCTCCGTCGCGCCCTGACCAGCGTACTGCCGCCAGATATCGTCGTGACAGCGGCGGAGGAGATGGACAGCGACTTTCACGCTCAGCGATGCGCCAAGTGGAAGCGGTATCGGTATACCCTCCTCACACGCTCATACCCCTCCGCTCTCGATCGGCGATCCACCTTATTTGTCCCTTACCCCCTGAAGAGAGATGCTATGGCTGATGCCGCGAGAATGCTGATCGGCACTCACGATTTCAGTGCCTTTCAAGCGGCTCACAGTTCCGCAGAATCCTCTATCAGAACGATATTGAAAGCTGAATTTCAAGAGGATGGAGATCATTTTTCTTTTGAGATTGTGGGGGACGGATTTCTCCGCCACATGATTCGAATCATTATGGGAACCTTACTGGACGTTGGGCGAGGAAGATTTGGACCTGAAATACTGAAAGTAATACTTGAGAGTAGAGATCGTAACCATGCATCAAAAACCATCTCTCCGCATGGTCTTTGTTTGCTTGAAGTGAGTTACCAGCCGTTTACGATACGCACAGCGTAGGAGGTGTGCTTCTCATGAGTGATGCGGCCGATCTTTCACGCAGGACGTTTTTGCGAAGCATAGGTCTCAGTGTAGTCGCTGCCGCAGTGGCACCAGAACGCTTGTTTGCGGCGGACGAACAGAATCTTCAGGATCGCCCTGGACAGTCGGAACCGGATGTCGAGATCGGGATGACGGCCCGGCCGGCGGAGGTTTCGATCCTCCCTGGCCGGTCGACGAAGGTGTGGATGTTTTCCGGGGAGTTGGTCAAGGGGCCTCCAGGCACTGTGACGGCTATCCCGGACAGCTATCTTGGCCCAATCCTACGGTTACGCCAGGGGCAAAAGGTTCGCGTCCGCTTCCACAACAAGTTACCGGAATCGTGCGTGATCCATCAGCATGGTATGCATGTACCTGAGAAGGCGGACGGCCACCCCCGGCATCAGATAGACAGCGGTCAGACCTCTGCGTACGAATTTACTGTCATGAATCGCGCCGGCACCTATTGGTTTCACCCGCACACCGACAAACGGACGGCGGAGCAGGCCTACTTTGGTCTGGCGGGTTTGATCCTTGTGACGGATGCCGAGGAGCAGTCGCTGGATCTGCCGCGCGATGAGCACGACATTCCAGTGATTATTCAGGATCGCAGTTTTGATGCTCAGAACCAGTTGCGCTATATCGCGCATAGGCATGATCGGTGGAGAGGGTTCCTGGGCGATCGAATACTGGTTAACGGCAAATTAGATTTTGTCTTCCCGCTGGCTACTCGAGTCTACCGTCTTCGAATTCTCAACGGATCGAATTCCCGCATCTACAAGTTGACCTGGAGTGACGGCAGTCCGCTGACCGTGATCGGCACCGATGGGGGACTGCTGGAGAGTCCGGAGGTCCGCAACTATGTGATGCTGGCACCCGGTGAACGAGTAGACCTTTGGGCGGACTTCCGCGGCCGAAAGCTCGGTGACGAAATCACGCTGCGCAGCAGCCCCTTTTCTGGTGTGATGCCCATGATGGGTATGGGTGGCGGCATGGGTGCCGCTCTGCCGCACGGTGGTGAGTATCCCATCATGGTGATCCGCATTGCTCGAGAAGAAGCTGATCAGCGCGTCCTTCCGCGACGTTTATCGCAGATTCAGCGATACCGGCCGCAAGACGCTACGAATGCTAAGACGCCACGGTCTATCCACCTGTCGATGAGGGGTATGGCGCCACAACTGAACGGTCGCTCATTTGAAATGACTCGGGTTACCAGGGATGAGATCATCCCACTGAATACCTTGCAACTCCTGGAATTTGTGAATCGGGACTATCGTGCCCGCGGGATGATGATGGCCCATCCGATGCACATCCACGGGCAGCAGTTTCAGGTGCTCAATCGCGAGATGGCCCAGGGATTTGAGCGACAGTACGCCACGGTCAGTCAAGGGTTTGTGGACAACGGGTGGAAGGATACGGTACTGGTCATGCCGGGGGAAAAAGTCACCATCCTCAAGCGCTTTGACCATTACACGGGACTCTTTCTGTATCACTGCCATAATCTCGAACATGAAGACCTGGACATGATGCGAAACTTTCTCGTGCAGGCCTAGCGCAATCAGGCTTCTGAAACCAATGGGTGAGGAGGATATCATGCGGTTTATGGGAAACAACACATCAGTGCGTTGGCCTACAGCGATTGGCGCAGCCTTTCTTTTATGGGCAGTTCTGTGGGGGCAGTCTGCGTTTGGCGGTGCTCCACCTGCCAAACCGGCGGAACCTGGAGTCGCTGCAAGGGTAGATGATCAGGTCGTCACACTCGACGAGCTTGAGAAGGCCCTGGCTCCACAACTGGCCAAACTGCAAGATCAGAAATTCCAGCTCATGGAGTCGAAGCTCGAAGAGTTGATCTCAGAGCGGGTTCTAGCGCGCGAAGCCAAGCGACGTGGGATCACGGTTGAGGAGCTATTGAAGGCCGAGGTTGCCTCGAAGGTCGCGGAGGTCACCGATGCAGAGGTTGCGACATTCATGACCCAGAACAGGGCACGCCTTCAGGGGGAGGACGCCGAGCTTCGTCCGAAGGTCCGCGACTATCTGAAAGAGCAGAAGGTACAAACCGGCCGTCGTGCCTACCTGGCCGGCCTCCAGCAACGCGCCAAGATTGAGCGCTTCCTGGAAGAGCCGGAGCCGGTCCGAGTCCAGGTGAGCGCGGAAGGGGCCTTTGCTCACGGTCCCAAAGACGCGCCGGTTACCATCATTGAGTTCTCCGACTTTCAGTGTCCCTTCTGCAGTCGGGTCGTTGGAACACTGAAAGAGGTGGTGCGGCTCTACCCCAAGCAGGTGCGGTTAGCGTTCCGGGACTTCCCGATCGCCAGCCTTCACCCTAAAGCGGCGAAAGCGCACGAGGCCGCTCGATGCGCCGGCGAACAAGGGAAGTTCTGGGAGTATCATGATCGACTGTTTGAGTCTCAATCGCAGACTACGGTCGCAGACTTCAAACGATTTGCCGAACAGTTGAAGCTCGATGCCAACAACTTCGCGACCTGCCTGGACAGTGGACGGCACGCAGCAGCGGTCGCCTCTGATGTACAGGAAGGGACGCGCCTCGGCATCACCGGAACCCCCGCCTTTTTTATCAACGGGCGGCTTCTGGTTGGTGCCCAGCCATTGGAGACGTTTCAGCGTATTATCGAGCGCGAGCTGCGCCGTTCTTCGAAATAACCGACCCCGAGCCCATACTGGGAATGCAGCACTCATGTTCAGGAGGTGTGAAATGACGACCGAAGACAACAAGCGTCTGGTGCGCCGTCTCTACGAGGAAACCGATAAGCAGAATTTCGATGCGATGGATGAGTTCTTCTCCGCCGAGCTTATCGATCACGACCCACCGCCAATCCCCGGTCTCAAGCCCGGGCTCGAAGGGATTAAGCAGGCATTCAAGGTATTTGCGACCGCGTTTCCCGACGGCGCCCATGTTATCCACGATCTGATTGCTGAGGGAGACCGGGTGGTGGTCCGAGTGAGCGGAACCGGAACGCATACAGGCGAGTTCAAGGGTATCCCGCCATCCGGGAAGCCGGTGGAGATGGCTGGTATTGTCATCTACCGGATCGAGAGAGGAAAGATCGTAGAGCGATGGGCGCAGCATAACTTCCTTGGGTTCGTCATGCAGCAGTTGGGGGTGATATCCACGCAACGGGGGGAGAACCCTTCTCACGCCTGACGCCTCACGAGTTTTCTGGAAGGCTGACGGCTGAGTGCTGAGTGCTAACCGCTATTTTCTAAAGAAGCCGCTCGTGGATTGCCGCAACCACGGCCCCTGTCGGATCGGGCGGTGTGTAGGTCCAGGGTTGGAATGCGTCGCTCAGCGGCTTGGCTGCGCCATACGCAATGAGTTTGCCGATGATATGACGATGGTAGATTTCCGTCGCGCAGTCGCGTATATCCACCAGCAGCGGCTTGCCTGTGTAACTGGCCTCGGAACACATGGAGACTGAATCCCCGGTGGCGACAAGCACATCGCCATGAGCGAGCAGCGCGGGGTAAAAATCTGCACCGGTTTGTTGCCAGTCGAAAAAGCGGCACTGCAGGCCCGCGATCTCGTCCAGCAAGGCGGCCAGAGCGTCTTTCGGGGTTCGGCGGCTATTCGTGACCACCAGGCTCCCCTGGAGCGATGCGACGATGCTTGCGACCCGCCTGCCCAAGCACCGAGCATGGTCTTCGTGGAAGCCGAAGCAATACCGGGTGTTGCCGCCCACCAACAAACCCACCAGGGGCCGGGCCAAGTCGGCGAACACATCCTGGTGCCGGTGAAAAGCCTGGTCCAGCAGGCGTCCCGTCATCCTGTGCACCACGCCCACCGTGGTGACGATATTGGCGCCGCTTAACTGGGGGGAGGCGATCAGATCGTACTCCTGAAGGCGCAGATTTGGTTCGTCCGGAAGGATAGAAGCCAGGTACACGTTCAGTAGCCGCTCTTGGAACACACCCTTGAGATCTGCAATAGGACCGATCGTATCCTCGCCGGTTCCGCTCAACAGGATTACAGGCCTCGATGCGCCGTCCCGGCAGGCGCGCCCGTAGCGGTCTTCCAACAGCCTGGCGTAAGCCCCGGCGTCGTCGTTAGGCAAAGGAATCAACTCGTAGCCGTAGCCCAGCCGCTCGGCCACGCCGAGGCGGGCGTGTAACTCGCCGGTGTAGGCGCTGTCCACGATCCAGACTAGCGGCGTGTCACGGCCCATGCTTATGCTCCCACGTCTTGGGCGATGGCCTGCGCCGCCACCGCGCCGTCGGCGATGGCGGTGACCACGGAGGGGTGATCCGGGTTGGCGACATCGCCGATGGCATACACGAAAGGCAACGACGCGCGCTTCCAGGCATCGACCCGCACATAGCCGTCGCTATTCCTGTCCAGCCCGGCTAAGGGGCCCAGCCCGGCGAGGAATTCCGTGTTCGGGGCGAAGCCGGTGCGGGCGAAAATCCGGTCAACCTCGATGCGTTCGGCATTGGAATCGTTTCGCGCCAACACAATGGCGATACCGCCCGATCCCTGATGAAAGCCCGTGATGAGCGCGCCGCCGTGTTCCTGGACGCGCCCCTGCCGGATGAGTGCTTCCACCTCTTGACGCACCATGGGCTGCGCCCTGGGCCGAGAGCGGATGATCAAATGGGTGAGGGCAGTTCTGGAAGCCAGATCCCTGACGGTGCAATGGGCATTGTCGCCGCCGCCTATCACAGCTACCCGCTTGCCCTCAAGGAGTTCCATTGGTTCGAGATGGTCCAGGGGGAAAAACGACAAGAGGCCGGATTCATACAGCGGCAGGGCCCCCGGGATTGGGTGGAGGATGGCTGAGGAGTTGACCCGCAATCCTGTGGCGATGACGAGTGCTCGCGCAGGCAGCGATGCCGTACAGTGGTGTTTGCCTTCCCGCACAACCAGGCTGAACCCGGAATCCTCCGTCATCACGGATTCGAGCCGGGTATCAAGGCGGACGTCGATAGCTTCATCGAACACATGCCTGCCGTACATCTCAGCGAGCGCCGACCCCGTTCGCCCTGGGATACCCAATATCCAACGGTTGATCCGGTGAATCCCTAACAATTGCCCGCCCAGCGCCGTGTAGGGCTCGATGAGGACAGGCGAAAAACCCAGATGCTTCAACCACAGGGCGCAGGACATGCCCGCTGCGCCGCCGCCCAGGATGGCGATATGTCGAGAGGAATAAAGGACGCTCTGCATATATCGTCCGGGTCACTGGTCGGCGTGCCATGTCGCCGAAGACGTGCGTCAGGCCGGCGACGAAGCGTATTCCTCGAAGCTCCCTTTGAAATCCACAATCTTACCGTGCTCGAAGTGCCACATCCGCGTGCCCACTTCTTCGAGCAGGTCCTGATCGTGCGTGACCAGCAGCACGGTGCCCTCGAACTTCTGAAGCGCCACATTCAGCGCGTTGATGGATTCCAGGTCGAGATGGTTAGTGGGCTCGTCCAGGACAAGCACGTTCGGCTTCAGCAGCATGATGCGGCAAAACAGCAACCTGGCGGTCTCGCCGCCAGACAATGCTTCGGTCGGCTTGTGGCCTTCTTCGCCGCTGAACAGCATCTGTCCCAACAGTCCATGAATGTCCTGCCGTGACGCTTCCGGATCAAAGCGGTGCAGCCAGTCTGCCGCCGTCAGCCCCTTCTCGATCTCTCCGGTGTGGTCCTGTGGAAAGTAGCCGATCGACACCCCGTGCCCCCACATCGTCTTGCCGCTGTCCACATCGGAAGGGGAGGTCGGCAAGCCGGGCGCATCGGCCAGCAGCGCCTTCAGCAAGGTGGTTTTGCCGGCCCCGTTGCGGCCGACAAGCACGATCTTCTCGCCCCGATGGACGATAGCGCTGAAGTCGGAAATGACACGATTGTTCTTGAAGCCCTTCGACAGGTCCTCGAACTCCAGCGCGACTTTTCCGGACGGCCGTTTCATTGAGAATTTGATGTATGGACGCTGAATGTTCGAGCGGGCCAAATCGGTCGTCCGCAGCCGTTCGACTTCTTTGCGCCGCGATGTGGCCTGGCTCGCGCGCGTGCCCGCCCCGAAACGCTGGATGAAGTCCTGCAACTGCGCGATCTTCTTTGCCCGTTGCGCGTTCTCGGATTCGATCTTTGACCGAATCTGCGTCTTGGCGACCACCATGTCGTCGTAGCCGCCGGTGTAGGTAATGATCGTCTGATAGTCGATGTCGGCGATATGCGTGCAGACGTTGTTCAGGAAATGGCGATCGTGCGAGATGACGATGAGCGTGCCCTCGTACCGACCAAGGAGTTCCTCCAGCCAGTGAATCGAATCCAGGTCCAGGTGGTTCGTCGGCTCGTCGAGCAGCAGCGCGTCCGGATGGCCGAACAAGGCCTGCGCCAACAGCACGCGCACCTTCTGCCCGCCCTGTAACTCCGCCATCTTCCAGTCGTGGATGTCGTCGGGAATGTCGAGCCCCTGCAGCAGCAGAGCCGCGTCGTTTTCCGCCGAGTAGCCGTCTTCGTCGCCGACAATGCCCTCGAGCTCGCCGAGGCGCATACCGGCCTCGTGGGTCATCTCCGGCTGCGCATAGAGTTCGTCGCGTTCCTGAAGGGCCGCCCACAGGCGTCTGTTGCCCATGATGACGGTGTCGATCACGCGGAACCGGTCGAACGCATATTGGTCCTGGCTGAGGACACCGAGCTTACCCGGCTTGGACACCGTGCCCACCTGCGGATCGATCTCGCCGGTGAGCAGTTTCATAAACGTCGACTTGCCGGCGCCGTTGGGGCCCGTCAAACCGTAGCGCCGCCCTGCGGAAAACGTCGTCGTGACGTCTTCGAACAGGACTTTCGAACCGAACCGCATGCACACGCCGTTCACTGAAATCATAGTGGTGTATTATAGCAGGATTTACGGAAATTTGTAGGGTATGTCGCGCCGCCGGACACTTCGTGAGTCCATCACGCGCGTCCACGTGTGATGCGGGAATCGAGCTCATCCCAGCGGGCGTAGGCGTCGTGAAGCTCGCGTGCCACCGCCTCGAGCCGCGCGAGCGCTTGCGTGATCGAATCGGCCGGCTGACGGTAAAAGAGGGGATCGGTAATCGAGGCGGTTAATTGCACATGCTCGCGTTCCAGGGCTTCGATCTGCGCCGGAAGCTGCTCGAGTTCCCTTTGCTCGCGATAGGTCGGTTTCTTTCTGGTCGCCACCGTCACGGGCGGTTGCGCAGGGCGTGCCGTCCTCTCCGGCTGCGCCTTGGTCGCTATCTCCCGTGTGCCGCGCTGCCGCAGCCAATCCTCGTATCCACCGACGTACTCCTGCACCTGTCCGCCGCCTTCGAAGACAAGCGTGCTCGTGACGACGTGATCGATGAATGCGCGATCGTGGCTGACGAGCAGCAGCGTTCCCGGCCACTCGATGAGATACGATTCGAGTAATTCCAGCGTCTCGATGTCGAGATCGTTTGTGGGCTCATCGAGGACGAGGACGTTGGCGGGTTGCGTAAACAGGCGTGCCAGCACCAGGCGATTTCGCTCACCGCCAGACAGCGTCTGTACCCTGGCGTACGCGCGCTCGGGTGGGAACAGAAAGTCGCAGAGGTATCCGTGGACGTGCTGCGTACGACCGTTCACCGTGATCGTGTCGTTTCCGTCGCCGACCGTGTCAAATACCGTGCGCTGGGGATCGAGCTGCTCGCGCTGCTGGTCGTAATACGCCACCTGAACGTTGGCGCCGCGCTTCACGTTGCCCGTGTCGGGCGTGAGTTCGCCGATCAACAGTCGAAGCAGGGTCGTCTTACCCGATCCGTTCGGACCGATCAACCCCACACGATCGCCGCGCATCACGCGTAACGACAGATCGCGGACGACGGGCTTGTCGCCGAACGATTTCGAGATATCGACGGCCTCGAATACGAGCCGACCAGAGCGCTCGCCGATCTCGGCCTGCAGACGCACATTACCGACCTGCGCGCGCCGGGCGGCCCGCTCTTGTCGCATGGCCAGCAGCGCACGAACCCGGCCCTCATCCCGCGTTCTCCGGGCCTTGATGCCCTGGCGAAGCCACACCTCTTCCTCGGCGAGCCGCTTGTCGAACGTGGCGTTCTGCGCCGCCTCACTCGCGAGCCATTCTTCCTTCCTGCGGAGAAAGGTCGCGTAGTCGCCCGGCCACGACGTCAGTGTGCCGCGATCCAGCTCTACGATCCGCGTTGCCAGATTCTGGAGAAACACCCGGTCGTGGGTAACAAATACCACCGCACCTGCGTACGTCTTGAGAAACTCTTCGAGCCAGATCATCGCGTCGATGTCGAGATGGTTGGTAGGCTCGTCGAGCAGGAGGAGTTGCGGCTGGGCCACCAGCGCCCGCGCCAGCAGCACGCGCCGCCGCCAGCCTCCCGACAAGGCGTCGACGATGGCCTCGGCCGGGAGACCCAGACGATCGATGACGGTTTCCACACGCTGTTCGAGGCGCCAACCGTCCCGCTCTTCGAGCTCGCGCTGCAGCCTGCCCAGCTTGTCGAGCGAGATGTCGGTGCCTCGTTCGGCTACCTCCACCGCCGCGTGATGGTAGGCGGCCACCAACTCGCCGAGGTTCCCCAGCCCTTCCGCGACGACGTCGAACACAGGGCGATTAGACGACAGGGGAACGTCCTGCACGAGCCGCGCGACCCCAATCTCAGGCTGTCGCCACACCGAGCCGCTGTCGGGGACCTGATCTCCGCTGAGGATCTGAAGCAATGTGGATTTGCCGGTGCCGTTCCGGCCGATCACGCACACACGTTCGCCGGATTCGACCTGCAGGCTGGCGTCGTCGAGCAGTGGAACGTGTCCGTACGCGATGGAGACATGATCGAGTGTAACGAGAGGCATTAGTGACCTCAGTGTAGTGTTCAGTAATAGCTTTACGGTTCCGTTCGCCCTGAGCCGTGTCGAAGGGTGAACAACTTCAATAAGTTCCGTTCATGGGTTCGACAAGCCTGTCCTGAGCGCAGTCGAAGGGCTCACCACGAACGGATTGTAAAGGTATTGGTGAGGCACTACTGTAGTAGTGTAGACTCATAGATTCTACGATTGAAGACCTATTACGTGCGTGATGCGCCGAGGCCGGCCGCGCGCCCAGTCGCCCACGCCCAGAGAAAGTTGTAGCCGCCAATCGGTCCGAAGGCGTCGAGCATCTCGCCGCACAGAAACAGACCCCTGTGAATCTTGCTTTCCATCGTCTTCGGATCGATCTCCGACAGACACACACCACCGCCGGTGACCTCGGCCTTCCCGTACCCCTCATCTCCCGACCACGGCAGTTCGGTGCGCACGAGGATGTCGATGAGGCGAAGCCGCTCGTCGCGGGTCAGTTGCGAGAGCGTTCGGCAGAGATCGATCCCCGCGAATTCGATCAGCGCGTCGGCGAGTCGACGCGGTAACTGAGCCGCTACAGCGTTCAGCACCGTTCGAGAACCGCGCGAACCGAAAGCCGATTCCCAATCCTTATCGTTCAATGACGTCCATCGTACAACGAGACGCGCGGGAGCGTCCATCTCGGCGCGTGAGCGTACCGCGACATGAGACACATCGAGCACGGCGGGCCCGCTGTAGCCGTGGTGGGTGAAAAGAAATCCTCCTGTCGATGTGGACTCCAAGGTTCCTGCGCGGGCGGTCAGCGTGACCGGCAGCGAAATGCCTAAAAGTGCGGCGAACGGCGCGCCACCGGTAGTGCCAGGCTTTCGCCGGACCGTCGTCGTCAGCGGGGTCAGCGCCGGGTAGGTTCGGTTGATCGTATGCCCCAGCGTCTTGACGATGCGAAGCCCAAGGCCATCGCTTCCCGTACCGGGAAAGGAGAGGCCGCCCGTGGCAACAACGACGGCATCGGCCTGCAGGGATGATCCTCCGCGTCGTTCGATCTGCCAGCCGTTGCCGGCCGGGACAAGGCCGGTGACCAACGCGCCGGTCTCGATCACGACGCCTCTGGCGCGCGCGAGCGCCAGCAGCCTGTCGCGAACATCGCGCGCGCGCTCAGATTGTGGAAACAGCTTCGCCGACTCCCCTTCTTCCATCAGGGGGATCCCGGCTTCGTCTTTGAAGAACGCGATCTGCTCGCTTAGCGGCCAGGAGCGGAGCATCTTTCGAAGGGTGTGAGGTGAAGAATCGGTGACGAAGCGAGACTCATGAACGACGGCCGGCAGAATGTTGCACCGACCGCCCCCGCTGATGAGAATTTTGCGTCCGCCGTCATTCGTGCGTTCGAGGAGCCGCGTCTCAGCGCCGCTGGAGGCCGCAAAGATCGCGGCCATAGTCCCCGCCGCACCCGCTCCAATGACAACAACACGTTTCATCGGGCCGGGCCGGGTGTCACGTCAGAGCGGCGAAGCAGTTGGTGAACTCCCATGCACCTTTCGGTGTCGTAGTCATTCAGGATGCAGAGGTCAGGGTCGATCGTCATGCCGATCGATGCGGAAATCTCCTGCGCCAGGGTCAGAGCTCATGGGGCGAAGGTGAAAGTCTCCTCTTCGGCGACTAAAAAAATCGGTGTGCCTCCGGTGGAGATAGACACGGCATGGGCCAATGTCTCCTTCGTCCCTGCTGAAGCAGCGCAGGCCTCCAGGGCTTCCATCGACGGGAAGTGAACCTCGGCGATACGGTAAAAAGGTGGTGTCCCTTGAGGAGAAGCCAGTACCTTTGTCGCTACGAGTTTGGTCTTGCCGACCAGCTTTTCAACCGCCATGGGTACGTGCTCGTCCTGATACACCTTCTCGAAGGCTTCAATATCAGTCGGACGAGGGTAGATTACAATAAATTTTACTCCAGCCATGTGTCCCTCCTTGTCGTGAATAGTTGCCTCAATGTTCGAGATCATCAGCCTGGAATGGCATCGAGCGACATTGATTGCACGCGCAACCGCCATTCCCGGCTGGTGCATCGACTGGTTGTGCTGCCGGTGACATAGTGTGAATGGTCTGGTCGGCGACCGGCACACAACTCCCTTACGTGATTGAAGGTCACCTGGAAGAGATGGAGCTGGACTTATGCTTCTTTTCCTGTTTCAATTTTCGTTTGGCCTTTGGATCAAGCTGGGCCTTTTTTTGCGTTTCCCTTTTGCCTTTATCCTTTTTTCCACTGTCACCCATTGCTGTGTCTCCTTTCGTGAAAATAAGTTGCGTCAACAACCGTTGTGAGTCCGCGCCCCGACTGAAGATACGCGGCGCCTGGGGTGCGTGCCCGAGTGAACACAGGGTCAGGCCTACTCACTTGGCAGCCTCATCTGCCATCGTGTCTTGACTGAATATGTTGACCCACTCAGCACCACGTTGTTTCCACACTGACGACACGTACATGGTGTGGACCACTTGCGGATCGGCCTTGCCTGCCGGTGTAAAGGTTGCTCGATAGGCAAGCAGCACGGTGTTCGGTGCGAACACCAGGAGTCGAGGATCCTCGATGGCGAAGCTTTCAACAATGGGGCCATTGCGCAGTTGCGCCACATGGTCATCTTTTGAACCGAAGCCGGTTGCATAGACGCCGAGATACCGGGGATCGAGAAGACGTGCATCGGCGCTGGCATCGCCATCTGCCAGCGCCTGCCACACGCGGCGCTCAAGCGCGATGAACAGGTCTATGTCTGGTGACATATCAGGACACTCCTCGGATTGTACAGCTGCAATGCCTAACGCTCACCGATAAACTCCTTGACGCGGTCGCCGAACCCGTTGGGGTCCGACTGAATTCCGTGTCAAGCACGGAATGACGGGCCAGAACAGAAGACCATACCACGCGGCCTGCTGCCAGGTAGTTCATTTGATGACGATGTCGTTCATACGGCGTACGCCCTCCCGGTTTTGTCAAAGGCGTCCAGGATTTCCCGCCGCTCTTCGTTCAGCTTTTGGTAGTAGGAAATGACCAGCATTTCAAATTCATCCGCCGCATACGGATCGGCGCAATAGATACGGACACCGCCAATAATTTCCTTTTGAAAGACGGTGGATACCTGCCGGGCATTGAGCAAATCCACCTCTTTGGGCAGGGCATCTTCCAGATCAAAGCGGCATTGGCTCAGGAGCAGGTTGTGTTCCGCTTTGGCCTGTTCAGGGGTGAAGAGCAGGGCAATGTCCGCATCGCTATCCGGCCAAGCGTCACCTGCGCCATACGAGCCGAACAGGTAGATGGCCTGCGTCGCGGGGTAGTGCGCCAGAACGGTGTGGATGATGGTTGCAGTTGCTTCAGCCAGAGTCATACCTTCACCACCTCTTCATATTCCCCCGCTTCGCTGCCCCCCCTTCGGCAAATGGGGTAGGGGAGATTTATTGCCGGCGTGAAAATATTAACCGTCTCATAATAATAGTTTCACATGATCGAACAATCCCTCCTCGCCTCCCTTTGTCAAAGGAAGGATTGACCCCTCTTTGGAAAAGAGGGGCGAGGGGAGATTTTCTCAATGGGTGTCGATTCAATTATGAGACTGTTAATAAGTAGTAGCACCGAACTGTCGCGCCGACAACCATTCTCTGGTGTTAGAGAGTAGCAGATGCGATCGTCGAGCGTCACCGCTAAATACCTCCAACATGCCCGGCGCTTCCTCGACGAACTCTTGGTTCTTGCGTGTCACGCGGCCGCCTGTTGCTGATACAGGTACTTCTGGAAGCCTGCGAAGACGCGCCCAATCTCATCCGGCCTGCCCAGATCGACCACGGCGTCGGCGATGGAGTTGTGATACTTGAGCCGCAATAGGGGAGTGAGCTTGTCCTGATCAAGTTCTTCCACCCCGACGCTGACGTAGTGTGACAGCACAAAATCGAGAAACACCTGCTGCTTGCTGTTGAAGCGCGTACTGATAACGACCTTGGCTCTTGCGGCCCGCTCTTCACGGGTGAGCGGGGGCAGGGCATAGGCCACATGCGCCAGCACGTCGAACAGATCGCTCTTCTCCGCGTCGATGATCTTCTGCATCTCGGCCAGTTGCTCGCCCCCAGAGCCCTTCTCGGCGAGACCCTGCAGCAGCTTCTTCCGCGTCTCCGGCGCGCTCCAGAGAGCGCGCAGTTCGTCAATGTGGTCGATGATCTCGCGCAGGTTGTAGCCGCTGGAGATCTTGTTCTTGATCTCACCAAAGATTTCGCCGATCTTGTATTCGATGGTGTTCGATCCGCCGGCCTTCTGTGTGAAACCGTGCAGGTACGGGAAGAGCTTCTGATTGACGAAATCGCGGAGGTCGTCGCCGGTCAGGGCGGAGTTATGGTCGAGCTTGCCGTCCTTACCCTTAGGCGCGGCCCAGGTTTCCCAGCGGTACGGCTTGTCGAGGATGTAGCTGTACTTCTTCCTCTCCAGCGCGGCCTCATCGGCGCGGTCCTGCTCGAGTCCGTCGAGGTATTTCAGGAACAGCAGCCAGGACGTCTGCTCGGTGTAGTCGAGCTCGGTCGTGCATCCGGCCTCTTTCCGCAGGATATCGTCGATGTTTTTGAAGGCTTGTTCAAACACGGGCACCTATCCTCTACGCCGTCATTATCGTGCTCTGGTTGGAAAATGGAGTCTGACCCCATTTCTCAGTCAGTCGTGGAATCAAACTTCTCTTTTTCTCGATGTCCTACCTAGCGCCAGACCGAGGGGTATGATGGAAAATATAACGTCCGCAGCTCCAGTGGCTGGTTAGACTGTGCGAGTAGCACATTCGTCTTTCGGTCCGATTATACAAAGGAAAGGGAGCCTCAGATAGAGGAGCAATAGCCACGCCGAGACAACCTCATGTTCGGGCGGCGTCTGGTACCAGTAGAGGAAGATTCGGTCTCCCACTCTGTGAAGATGCTGCGAAGTTAGCGCCGTGATCGTATCAATGATGTTCCCTCGTAGGGACTGGTCAACACCCTGGAGACCAGCGAAGGAGAAGGCGCGAACATCATATCCTATCGGTATGGGCTTTTCGAAGTGATGAAAGTAGAGCCCTTTTACTGTTCGAGCCATTACCCGATCTAACACGACCAGATCGACGTCGTAACCAACGCCCTTGCCGACAGAGAGTCCAGAAGCGGTTTGGATTTCTACCTCTTTGGCGGTACTGACAATGGAGCGCGCAAGACGTAAAGCCTGGGGACGGGCCAGCCCACGAAGAACACCCGGGATAAGCCGCTGGACGTTCGGATCTGAGGCGAGGTCATCTCGAAGTGTAGCCATGACCTTTAGATACTCGTCATCGCGAGACGCATTCCCGTTGCAAGCACGGCAACTAGGCACGGTGATCAGGGTGGGCCGCGGTTGCGGGAAGAGCGCTTTCGGTGGGATGTGATCCCGTGTCAGCTCTGCTGCTGATCCACAGTAGACACAGATCATTGGTCTCTTATTGTTCACGCTCAGACTCTCTCGGAGCAGTCTAATGTCACTCCTCATGCGCGGCGCGGGTAGCGACATCGCATGCAGCAGTTGGTTGGGCGTCCGCCTCGTTCATTTGGTCCAGATTGATCTTCGCGATTGCGGGATTGTCCTTCCGGAGCACGCGCATGATAGCGACGGGCCAACTCGATGGTGCTGACTGGTCCCCGCCTTCCAGAAGTTGGACTTCTCGCCCGCCGAAAACGAAAAACCCCGCGTCCTCAACCTCTTGAAGTGACTTCGTGAGGTCGTAGGCTATTTGTACGCGGCGGCCTGCCTCAAGATCGGAACTCAGTTCACCCCAGTCTTGAGCGACTTCCAAGAAAGTGCCAACGAGATCAACTTCCCCCTGGGAGTTAAGTTCGTCGTGATCGAACGAGTAAGCCATCGCATTTGTGACGAGATCGAGAATTTCCTTCCCGGTCGTGAGGCGGGGGAGTACGGAGGGAATGTTCCGCTTCACCCTTCGCAGTCTGACAGGTTGCGGTTTCTCGCTCTCGGCCAGTTGTTGCGAGACCCAAATCTCATGGTTGGACTTGATCTGGCGGAGGATGTCGGTAGTGAAGGTCGCAGTCTGGTCATCAACCATCTTGTGGTGTGTTCGGCAAAGAAGGATCAGATTCTCATGGGCGTCGAGTTTCTGTGACGGGAACGAGACATCGTAACGGGGGCCAGTCGTCCTTGCTGAGATGATGTGGCACTCATCCGCCACGACGGACTCACCATCATTCCGGGTTGCGTCAATAACGAGTTCGCACTTGCAGATTGCACACCGATTCCCGGAGCGGCCCCAAAGCACCTTCCTGGTTTTGTCGCTTATCTGCATGGCTGTTCCTCGTGCCCAACTACTGAGTATACTGACCGGCATAGTATGCGGATACAGCGCGAACACGTCCATGTGATTCTCGTTTCGATTCAAACACTTGTCAACCATATCCCCAACGCAGGTATGCAAAACGTTCTTTCTACGCCCGCTGAACGATCACGCTCAGCCGTATGAGTGGAGCGAGCGTCTGGCCGGGGCGCAAAGTTAGGCGGCCGACTGATCGATGCGCTGGGCGGTTTTCTCGGTCTCGATCAGCCGATCCTGGTCCTGTTTCTGTCGCTCCATGTAGTGGGCCACTAATCGGGCGGGATCATGCGCAAAGCGCGCTGAGATGCGGTGGCGCACATCCCGGATCTCGTCGATGACCGGATCACTCTGACGCTGTTTCATCGCTATCTCCGAGCAGTTCCAAGGAGACGCGTGGTTTGCGCACAGATCATCGTCGTGCTCACATCCCGATATTCAAGCAACTCTTGAACTGTCCGGACATCGGAGCCATCCTCGATCAGAGGGGTGGTGAATTGTCCCTGTTTCAGTGGGATTGCCCATACTGTCCTTCCTCTCCAAGGGAAAGAAAGGTGACTGACGATCTATTACGCCAAATCCGGGAGACGGTCAAGCGCTTTTCGTGGCTTTTCGTGGCGAAGCAGTGGTCGGGACTGGCTTTTCGAGGGAAAACGTGGAGGCGTCTCCGCCTGCGAGGCGGAGCCCTGCGACGCCGCGGGCAGGCAGCTTCGAGTTGATGATAACCTCGCTAATGCCGGAGGCCGTCATCGCGTCAACGCATTAGGGGGTCTTCTCAGATTCATCGACTTTCTCCGAATGCTCACGCGTACATGAGGCGTCCTTTGGGCTGAGGGATGGGTCGCCCAATCGCTTCGGCCGTTTCAACCCACTCCCGGATAGCCGCCTGCGCGTTGGCCACGGCTTCTTCATAGGTGGCACCATCGGCCATGCAGCCGGGCAATTCCGGCACTTCGACTACGAAAGCGTCGTCATCCTTGCTCCAGTAGATAATGAGTTCGTATTTGCTCATGTCAGTCCTCCATCATGTGATAGCGCAGCAAGATCTGTCGGACTTGCTTCATCTGATACGGCTTCCCCTTGCCGCCGCGCGGCTGCAAGTTGATGATTTCCTGTACCCCTTCTTTATAGAAGATATGGTGGTTCCCGTGTCCCTGGCGCTCGGAGAACCCGAGATGTCGCAGCATCGCACAGATTTCCTCAAAATCTATGTTCGCGTCCGACGCCCCCAGCAGGAGCTTTTCGCGCACTTTCTTTTAGTTGCTCATGTGATATCCAGCACCTTCAGGCTCTCGATGCCCCGATCCTCCGCGAGCCAGGACCGCCTCCATGCGCTTCAACTGTGATGCCTGTCCCACCTCCGGAAGCTATACCCATCGCGCCAATAGCCGTTACGTTGAGGGTGAACTGATTCGGTTGTTGTTTAAGAGACTAGCGCATCCGCTGGGCCACGCACTTCATTCCCACCCCGATTCAGGACGTGCATGTAGATCATCGTTGTACTGACATCTTTATGCCCCACTCATTCCTGCCGGTCACGGCGCATTCAGACGTTTCCGTCCAGGCGGTTCACGCTTCTCTTGCTTTGTGACGCTTTTCTTGGCTCTACCTGAAGGTACGTGCTTCCGCTTTCGGCGTGTCTGGTGTGTTTGTCAACTTGATTTGGCCCACTTCGATCATCTGATTTGGCCCACCCTGTGAGACAACACAGGGTGTTGTGCTCGCCGTGGTCGTCCCGCTCGTGTGTGTGTGGTGTCTGCGTCTACGCTCCTTTCGCTCGCCGCTGTCTGGCCAGCGTCCGTCGGAATCGATAGGATTCAGTTCCGGTCTCGATGATGTGCGCCTGGTCGGTGAGCCGATCGATCATG
>NSJM01000021.1 GCA_002634395.1 Candidatus Methylomirabilis sp. | reverse complement strand
GGCCGGTGTCCCCTCGTGGTCGTACTTATAGTGGCCATACCCGGGAAGGGAGGGATCGGAGAAGGCTGAGACGAGAGGAGAGGCGACCGGTTGGCCGAGTTGATGCTCATGGAGGTTCTGAAACAGCCAGCTTCTGCCTGCGTAGGAGGTTTCCAATTTCAACGCGCGGTCCAGCTCGGTCGGGTGGCCGACAATCTCGTGCGCCGTCAGGGTATTGTAGTGTGGGTCGGTCACGACAACCACCTCGTGATCGGTGGCTTTGAGCGGCCTGGCATTACACAGGCTTACGGCGTCTTTCGCAAGGTTGGTGCAAAAGGACCGGAAATCCGGAAATCGAATGGACTCCTCGTGCGCTCCCTGGGTTAAGATCTCCCATCCGCGCTGGTGGCCCATGTAATCGTAGAGCTCCTGCGTACCCGATTTGCCGTGGGCTACGATAAAGCAGGTCCCCTGGGTCAGGGCAAAGGTCTGATCGATGTTGGCCCCTTCGGAACTGCAGAACAACTCCCGGGTCAACAGGGTAAAGGCCGAGATGAACGTATACTTGACGTGAGGATCGAGTGCAAGGGTGCTCTTTGAGATCTCAGTCGTCAGCGCAACGAGCTCATCTAACGGGACGGAGCGCGGGTCGATCTCGAACAGCGCAGGAACGGTATCCTGATGGATGTCGATGGGGGCAAGGGTCGTGCTGCTCAACGCGTCGGCTATGGGACCGAACTCCGCCCGGGTCGCTGCCTTTCGCTCGGCGTTGGCCAGGGCACGATGATGCGCATGGCGGAGTCCCTCCTTGACCACCTGGTCCAGGCGGCCCAGGTCGGCCGTGCCGAGCGACTGTCCGAAATAGCCCGGCGCGACCATCGCATTACCGGACAAGGCGCGAATGCCGATCGCAAAGGCATAGTCCCTGGTGCTGTGTTTGCTCCCGCCGTTCTCCGCCGCAGCCGCTTGTCCTTCATCAACCTGCACGCGAATATCCGCGTAGCGACAGCCGCGAAGACTCTTTCGGTAGCGCGTGGCAAGATCGAAGATCATCGGTCTGATCTGATCGATGATCTGTACTGTCATCGGCTGTGACACCATCGCTGTGTCTTCCTCTCATTGGTCGAGATCTTTTTAAGAATACAGGACCAAAAGTGAAATTATACCCTATCAGGGTGAGAGCTGAAAAGCACTTTTGCGCAGGACTGCACAGTTGTCAGGGATCTCAGTCGAGCGGAAAGCTTTGCAGGATGGAGTAACGCGCGCCTCCGGCGCTCAGGTTGCTTTGCATCAGCTCGATCCGATCGAGCACCATCTCGCCCAGCGCCTCGGCGGGCGCCTCAGTGATGGCACGAGCCAATTGCTCCCGGCGCGCAGGACCCCGCACTCGACCCAGCGTCAGATGCGCGGTGAACGGCCGCGCCTCCCGCGCAAATCCGAGCGACTCGAGTGCTGCCTCAATCCTCGCCTGAAGCGCCGCCAGCGCCTCCGACCCGTGGGACAGGCCGATCCAGACGACCCTGGCCTCGCGGGGCCGCGGAAAGGCGCCAAGACCCTGAAAGACCAGACGAATCGGACCTGACCCGGAAGCCGCAGCAGCGATCGCGTCCCTGATGGCGTCGATGCGACTCTCCTCGACCTGCCCAAGGAATTTGAGCGTCAGATGAAGGTTGTCCGGCCGTACCCATCCGACGTCGACTCTGGTGGCCTTGAGCCGGTCCTGCACCATGGCCAGGGCTGCTTTGAGGTCAGGAGTCAGATTAGCGGCAACAAAGGCGCGGACCGTTGAGACGGGCTGGACGTCAGATCTGTCCGACATATCGAAGCGACAGCAGATGTCGGCGGAGGATGTCGAGGGCCTTCTGGGAGGCAAACAGCTTATTGGTATCCCGATCCGCCAGAAACCGGTACTCGCAGCAGGTCGCGCCGTCGCCTGAAGCTAGCGCGATATAGGTCAGACCAACCGGTTTCGTGGCGGTGCCGCCACCCGGTCCGGCAATACCGGTAATGCCCAGCGCCAGATCCGTTCCGGCGACCTGTCGCATCCCGACAGCCATCGCCAGGGCGACGGGCCGACTGACGGCGCCATGCTCTGCCATCAGTTCACGCGGTACCCCGAGCAGGCGCTCCTTCGCCTCGTTGCTGTAGACCACCTCGCCGCGAATAAAATAGGCGGAGCTTCCCGGGAGATTGGTCAGTCGGTGACATACCAACCCGCCGGTACACGACTCGGCAACGGCAACGGTCGCCTTGGCATCGAGCAAGAGCCGTCCCACGACCTCCTCAAGTCGTTCCTCATCCCGCCCGAAGAGAAATTCGGCCAGTCGGGTGCGAATCCTGGTCTCAAGATCGTCGAGCAGTCGATCGCCCTCCGTCTCCGACTCGCTCTTCACGGTCAACCGGATGTGGATCTCTCCCGGGTAGGCCAGGATCGCGATCGTGGGATTGCATGAGAGGCGGATCAGGTCGCTGATGGTTTCATCGAGCGCCGATTCCGTGATGCCGCATGTTTTCAGGGTGCGAGAGCGAATCCTTGACTTTACACCAAATGTTTTGCACAGATACGGGATCACCTGCGCGTCGAGCATCGACCGCATCTCCGAGGGAACTCCCGGGATTACCACCACCATCTTCTCACCCCCCAGGCGGATGACGAGACCCGGCGCGGTTCCACAGAGGTTCGGCAATACGGTAGCGCCGTCCGGAATCATCGCTTGCCGTTCGTTGTTCCTGGGCATGACGAGCCTGCGCTCGGAAAATTGGCGGCGGATCGACTCCAAGACCGTCTGATCGAGGATCAACGGTCGACTCAGTTCAGCAGCGATGGCTCGGCAGGTCAGATCGTCCTCCGTAGGACCGAGGCCCCCCGTCGCAATGACGATCTCGGATCGTGTGAGCGCCGTACGAAGCACCTCCCTGATCCTCGTCTCGTGATCCCCGACACTGCTCTTCCAGTAGACCTCGATCCCCGCTGCTGCAAGCTGTTCACCGATGTAGGCTGAATTGGTATCGATGGTCTGTCCAAGAAGTAACTCAGTCCCAATCGTGAGGATCTCAGCCCTTGCCCCCTTCTTCACAGCAGGATCCTCCTGACAATTGAATAGTTCAGACAACGAAGGTCTGGTTGCCACCCGCGGCTTTGGAGCGATAGAGTGCCGTATCCGCCGCCCGTACCAGATCTTCACCCTGGCGCATATCCGGTTCGAGACAGGCAACGCCGAGGCTCACGGTGAGCCTCTGGCCGTCAGACGCTTTTTCCCCACCCAACGTATCGTGCTCCATCGCAAAGCGGATTCGTTCCGCCTGTACCCAGGCCTGCCGCAAATCGGTTTCCGGAAGGATAATGCCGATCTCGTCCCCTCCGTATCGCGCAACGATGTCAACGCCTCGTGTGCTGTTTCTCACCAGGGCAGCAATGCGACGAAGGGCCTCGTCACCGGCCAGGTGACCGTTGAGGTCGTTATACTGCTTGAAGAGATCGATATCCAACATGATCAGCGAGAGCGGATGACCGTAGCGTCTGGTTCGTCTGAGCTCCTGTTCGAGTTGCTGATAGAAGTAGCGATGGTTAAAGAGGCCCGTCAACTCATCGGTCATGGCCAACCTGTTAATCTCTTGAAACAGGCGTCCATGCTCGATCGCGATAGCCAACTGCTCACTCAGAGGTACCAGGATCTCAAGTTCCTGCTCTCCATAACGGAAGGGCGTGGTGCTGTCGAGACAAACGACACCGATCGCTTCCCCATTCGCAATGAGAGGAAGGCGAACAGAAGATCGGATCCCTACCTTAAGCAGCGCCTCGTCCTCTACAAATTGCCTCGATTCCGCCAGATCATGCTCGATAAAGGGGTGTCGTTGGCGCATAACCCATTCGAGACCGGTTCTCCCGTCCAGCGCACAGACATGCTCAAGTTCCTCAGTAATAGGCTGATCAGTGGTCATCCGGAGCGGCTTGAATTCGTGGTCTGAGTCATCCCACAAGACGAGTCCGATCCGGTCGTAATGAACGAGGCGTCTCACCTCTGTGACAAAAGTGTGATAGACCTCGCTGAGATCGAATGAGGCGCCGATGACTCTGGTCAACCGATTGACCGCCGCAAGGCGGTCAGCCCGCTGCTGCAGCGAGACGTATGATCCGATATCCAAGACTACCAACTCAATACAGCCGGCGGCAATGGCATCCAGCGCCTCCTGCCTGGATGAGGCTTGCAAGACGAAGAACCCTCGATGCGTGAGCAGTTCACGAAGCTTGAGGACTGAGCCGGTACCGTCCTCGACAATCAGGACTGTTTGGCTCTCATCTTCATAGCGTTCAGGTTTACTGTTACTCAAGGCCGGAGCAACCTCTTGATATTGTGAATGTCGAACGATATCGTTTGCTGAGTAAGGGAAATGTGGAATCAGGCATTCGCGTTACCGATAGTTGCCGAACTGCAGGTCGATACCGAAATCGTGCGCTCGGAGCGCTTGCATGACGGCCTGCAGATCGTCTTTACTTTTCGCCGAGACCCGTATCTGGTCGCCCTGGATCTGCGTAGTTACCTTAAAACCGAGCCCCCTGATCACCCTGGTAATCTCTTTCGCTTTGTCGGCGGAGATACCCTGCTGCAGCGTTGTGCGCTGCCGAACGGTTCCTTTGGCCGCCGACTCAGGAGTCTCGTATACAAGGGCCTTCAGAGATACCTTTCGCCGCACCAGCTTCGCTTCCAACAGGTCCACCACCGCCTTGAGCTTATAGGTGTCGTCGGCGTAGAGCAGGAGGCCTTGCTCGTCCCGCGTGACTCGACAGGCTGTCCCCTTGAAATCGAACCGCTGCTGGATCTCTTTCATCACCTGCTGGACGGCATTATCTACCTCCTGCAGATCGACTATCGAACTAATATCAAAGGATGCCTCACTGGCCATGCATAATCTCCTTTTGGCTTATGGAACGGCAGGCCTTAGAGGGGCCACCACATCCGTTCCAGGCGGGGGCGAGAATTGAAACAGTTCGTCCTTCAGCCCGCCGTTGATCTTCTGCTTGGACAACTCGACCATCGTCGTGTTTCCATACAGATCAAAAACCGTCAGTCGCTGGATAAAAAAGCTTTCCCGATCCACCCCCAGGATCACCCGCTTAAAGGACAGATCCTTCCCTTTGGGAGTCAGCTCCAGGAGATACTCAAGACCGTCCTTAGTCCCCGCGTGAACGATAGGTCGGACCTGAAAGTCTCGTCGGAGGCTACTCATCCCAAATAGGATCCCAATGGGGCCCGTCGTGAGTGCGCCGCTCACATCTTGCGCCATGGCTTGTCGCTCGGATGGGCTATAGCTCCAGAGGGTCTTGCCATCGATCAAGAATAGTCTCGATTCCGGCTTCTCATACTCCCAGCGCATCCTCCCGGGCCACTTGAGGAAGAGCCGGCCTGATGCCTCTTGCGTCATCCCGCTCAGTTTATTCGTCGCACGCTGGAGGAAGGTTCCCTGGAGGTCCGCGAACCCCTGGTAGGTTGCCTGGACCTTATCGGCCACCTCATCGGCGGTCAACGCGGACACAGGAACGGATGTAGGGTGTGGGGTGTGGGGTGTAGGGTCCGTTGCCGCCTGGGATAAACCGCCTAACACAATGACACCCAGCAGGACCAAGACCACGCCCGATATCCCGCGCTTCGTACTACGCACTACGCACCTCGCACCTTACAACCAGGGTATAGGGTGAGGATGAACCATGATGCCTCGCACCGTAGCTATGGATTCCGTTGTTCAACGAGGACCTCCCGCCCGCCGCCTTCAGTGCGACTGACGATCCGTTCGTGCTCCATCCGCTCGATCATCCGTGCCGCCCGGTTGAACCCAATCCTGAGTCGCCGCTGAATCAGGGAGATCGACGCCTGACGCGTCGCGACGACAAGGTCGACCGCCTGTTGATACAACTCATCATCTTCATTCCCTGACGGTTCCTGCTCCTCCTCAGCCGGTAGCAGCGACCATGGAAACTCCTCGGCCTTTCCCTGCGCTTTCAGAAAATCGACAATACGCTTAATCTCGATATCGGATACGAACGATCCGTGAATCCGGTGCGGCTTTGAGCTTGCAGGCGGAACGAACAGCATATCGCCATCGCCCAACAGTTGCTCGGCGCCGTTCATGTCGAGGATCGTCCTGGAATCGACCTTAGAGGAGACCTGAAATGCGAGCCTGGCCGGGAAATTGGCTTTGATAATCCCGGTAATCACATCCACCGAAGGACGTTGCGTCGCCACGATTAAATGGATGCCTACCGCACGCGCCATCTGCGCCAGCCTGGCGATGGCTCGCTCGACGTCTGCGGCAGCGGTCAACATCAGATCGGCCAGTTCGTCGATGACCACCACCAGATAGGGAAGCGGTTGAAAGACCTCGCCTCCTCCTTCCCGCCTGGCGTTGTGGATCAGCCGGTTATAGCTGGCAATATTTCTGGCCCCGAGCCGCGCGAACAGTTTGTATCGCCCTTCCATGTGGATCACAAGGCGTTGAAGCCGTTTCGCCGCCTCCTTCGGATCACATACGACGCGCTCAGCCAGATGCGGAATCCCTTCATAGACGGAGAGTTCTACCCGCTTCGGATCGATCAGCAGCAGACGGATGCTTTCTGCTGTGGCCTTGTACAGCAGGCTGACAATCAGGGCATTGAGGCAGACACTTTTGCCCGACCCTGTCGCCCCGGCGATGAGCAGGTGTGGCATCTGGCCCAGATCGACCACATAGGAGTCGCCGGCGATGTCCTTCCCTAAAGCGAGGGGCAGGTGTGCAGCGGATCCCTCAAAGGCCTTGGATGCGAGTACCTCGCGCAGGTGCACCACAACACGACGGCGGTTCGGGATCTCCACGCCGACAACCGCCTTCCCGGGAATCGGCGCCACGACGCGCACGCTCAGCGCCCGCAGGGCCAACGCCAGATCGTCAGCCAAAGCAACAATCCGGTTGATCTTGATCCCGGGTCCAGGCTCGATCTCATATCGGGTAATGACAGGCCCGGGCTGCGCCTGCGTGACTCTTCCCTCAACCCCGAAGTCCAGCAGCTTACGCTCGATGATCTGCGCGTTCGCCTCCCGCTCATCATCGGAGAGTCCGCTCTCCGCCCCTGCCGGCAGATCGAGCAACGAGAGCGGCGGGGTCTGAAAACCCTCTTTCGGAATCGCAAAGGGAAAGGACGGCTGTGGAGGGGGATCGACCGCGGACGCTTTAGGCTCTGCTGTGGCCACCCCAGAAGCAGGCTCTGTCAGCATGGGAAACGATCGGCTCTCGATCCGAGGTTCTTCCTCGGCGGGAGGAGTATAGGGCGGCCTGATTCGACCCGGCAACTGCGCCTTTTTCGCCCGCCGTTCCTTTATGCGAGCCGCTACCCGCTCGATCACACCCCGATACCCGAAGGAGAGGCTCGCAAGCGGACGGCTGCTCAGGCACGCCAGGCCAAGAACAAGGGTCGTCAGTCCCAAGAGCGGCAGGCCTACGCGACCCACTAACGGACTGAAGGTCCGGTGCAACTCTGCGCCGACAAAGCCCCCAGGACGTTCCCAGACTCGACCGACAGGCAGCCCCGCCCTGGCGAAGAGTTGGGCCAGGAGCCCGAGGCTCAGGAGGAACAGAATGCACCCTGCCAGCTTCCAGATGATAAAGGAGGTAGTCTTCGCACTGAGAAACCTCCAACTCAACAGGACCAGGAAGAATGGTAAGGCCAGCGCGCCGACACCCAACAACTCCAGAAGATCACCGGCAAGTTCCGCTCCCCATCGCCCCCCATAGTTGTGTACCTGATGTCCGGGGCCGCCTCCGGAGTTAAAGAACGAGGGATCAAGGGAATCATAGGACAACAGACTTGCCAACAAGAAGAGGGCGACGGCGATCCCAAGGATGCCCAATACCTCGTGAGTCTTGGGATGGGTGAGAATCTGGACTCCCGGCGATCGATCTCCTCCACGCGGCCCCCTTTGGGTCACTATCGGCTCAGGCATACCTTCAGTCGCCATCGACCGCCTCCCTCCGTTACACCTCCATGATCACCGGCAGGATCATAGGCCGTCGCTCGATCTCCTTTTGCAACTGCTTTTTGACCGCCGTCTTGATGCGCTGCTCCATGAGACGCAGATCGGTCCGATCCTCTTCGGAGGCGCTTTCCAATACGGAGCAAACCAGGATTTTCATACTATCCGCAAGGGCCTTTGAATCCTGTGCACGGACGAACCCGCTACAGACGATCCGGGGTCCCGCCATTAATTTGCCGCACTGTTGATCTACGGCAAGGACTACGGCCACAACCCCCTCCTGCGCTAATCGTTGTCGATCGCGAATGACGGCATCTCCAACATCTCCGATCCCCTTCCCGTCAACAAAGATCCGACCGACAGGCGCCCTGCCGACAACCTGTGCACTGCCGCCATCAAATTCCAGAATATCGCCGTCCTCGATCACAAGAGTCCGGGCCTCCGGTACCCCAACCTCTCGTGCGAGGTGAGCATGCAGATGCAGGTGGCGGTACTCTCCGTGAATCGGCACAAAGAAGGTGGGGCGGGTCAGATTCAGCATCAGCTTCAGCTCTTCCCGGCTGGCATGTCCCGAGACATGGACCACCGCTGCCTCCTCGGTGATGACACGGGCCCCTTGTCGGTAGAGACCATTGATCGTTCGAGCGATCGATTTTTCGTTACCGGGGATGACGCGCGCTGAAAAAATAACAGTATCGCCTGGCGACACCTGAACCTGTTTATGCTCGGCGGCAGCCATTCTGGCGATAGCGGAGAGCGGCTCGCCCTGGCTCCCGGTAGTCACAATCACCCGTTTGGCAACCGGAAGACGCTCCAACTCATCCAGGCCGACGAGCGTATTATCAGGAATCCGGAGGCGCCCCAACTCCGCGGCGATCCGCGTGTTGGCCACCATGCTCTTCCCGCACACCGCCACCCGCTTTTCCATGGTTGCCGCCGCATCCAGGATCTGTTGGACGCGATGGATGTTTGAGGCAAAGCAGGCTACGATCACACGCCCCCGGGCCTCCCGAAAGATTGTATCGAACGCCTGTCCCACCACCTGCTCCGAAGGCGTGAATCCATCCCGGCCCGCATTCGTACTATCCGAGAGGAGGGCCAATACACCATCATCCCCAAGTTCAGCAAGCCGCCGGTAATCGGTAAGTTGGACATCCACCGGACTCTGATCGAATTTGAAATCGCCGGTATGCACAATCATGCCACCGGGGGTCCTGATGGCAAGCGCTACGCCGTCGGGAATACTGTGGCAGACCTGAAGGAACTCAACCTCGAAGAGGCCGAACTGCAAGCGATCGTGGGGGCGAACGGCCTTAAGGTCGACATCGGATAGGAGATTCGCTTCCTTCAATTTTTCCGCCGCTAGCCCCAGCGAGAGGCGCGTGCCATAGACTGGAACCTTGATCTCGCTCAGCAGATGAGGGAGTGCGCCGGTATGATCGTCATGGCCGTGCGTGAGCAGCACTGCCCGTATCTTCTCCCGATGCGTGAGCAGATAGCGCATGTCCGGGATGACGTGGTCGATCCCGAACATCTCCTCGTCCGGGAACATCAACCCGGCATCGATCACCAGCAGGTCATCGGCTGTTTCGATGACCATCATGTTCAATCCGATCTCCCCCAGACCTCCCAGGGGGACGATCCGGACCGTTCGGTCGTTAGGCATGATTATGAAGTCCCTTGTGTATGGACCACGGGGTGCGGATGCTTCGGCGAGTATGCTCTGTGTCCAGTCGAAGCCCGTCCTGAGCCAGGTCGAAGAGGGCCTGTCCCGAGTCCGGTCGAAGGAGTCGTCCCACGCTTGGCGCTGAGAGCCACTCCGAAGCGACGCTTAGCCCGTGTCCGTTTGGTCAGGGCGATGTCGAGTACCTGGTCCATATGATCCACGAACACGAACTCCATGCCCCGCTTGACATTCGCAGGAAGCTCTTTGACATCCTTGTCGTTGCGGGCCGGAACGACTACCGTATGGATCCCCATTCGCCGTGCCGCCAGGGCCTTTTCCTTGATCCCGCCGATCGGCAGCACCTTACCGCGCAGGGTCACCTCACCGGTCATTGCGACGTCCCTCCTCACGGGAACCTTGGTCAGGGCGGACAGCAGCGCGACGGCCATCGTGATACCGGCCGATGGACCATCCTTTGGGATCGCTCCGGCCGGGACGTGGATATGGATGTCATGCTTAGTAAAAAATTCATCCTTGATTCCCAGATCGGCAGCCCGCGAGCGAGCGTAACTCAGGGCGGCCTGGGCCGACTCTTTCATCACCTCACCCAGATGCCCCGTGAGAGAAAGACTGCCCTTCCCGCGCAGGATGCTGCACTCGATGTAGATAATGTCCCCGCCTGTCTGCGTCCACGCGAGGCCCGTGGCAACACCGATCTCGTCGGCCTCCTGTTCTGGGTCAGTCAGAAACTTCGGCGCGCCCAGGAACCGCTGCAGGGCCGCCGCAGTGACCTTGGTCTGCCCCTTTTGTCCTTCCGCCACAAGGCGGGCCACCTTCCGGCAGATGGTGGCTATCTCACGCTCCAGACTCCGGAGCCCGGCCTCCCGGGTATATTCGTTGATCATCTTCAGGATCGCCTCATCAGTGAACAGCAGGCGCTTCTCATCGATTCCGTGTTCCCGGTACTGTCGGGGAACCAGATAGCGCTTGGCGATATATAGTTTCTCCTCCTCGGTGTACCCGGAGATATCGATGATCTCCAGCCGATCGCGTAGCGCTGAGATGATCGGGTCGGCGAGGTTGGCCGTACAAATGAACATGACATTGGAGAGATCAAAAGGGACGCCGAGGTAATGGTCGCTGAAGCTATAGTTCTGCTCCGGGTCCAGCACCTCCAGCAGGGCTGAGGAAGGATCGCCCCGAAAATCGGTCCCGACCTTGTCTACCTCGTCGATCATGAAGACGGGATTATTCGATCCGGTCTGCTTGATCCCCTGGATGATGCGACCGGGCAGCGCCCCAATGTATGTCCGCCGATGGCCGCGAATCTCGGCCTCATCACGAACGCCTCCCAACGAGATCCGGGCGAACTTGCGCCCCATAGCGCGGGCGATGGAGCGACCAAGGGAGGTTTTCCCGACCCCCGGCGGGCCGACAAAGCAGAGGATCGGTCCCTTCATCTTCTTTTTCAGCTTGCGAACAGCCAAGTATTCGAGGATCCGCTCCTTCACCTTTTCAAGGTCGTAGTGGTCCTCGTTGAGGACCTTCGAGGCCTGCTTGATCGATAGCTTGTCCTTGGTCGGCCGACTCCAAGGCAGCTCGATCAACCAGTCAAGATAAGTTCGGATAACAGAGGCCTCCGCCGCGTCGGGGTGCATCCGGCTGAGCCGCCCCAACTGCGTCTTCGCTTCGGATTCGACCGCTGTCGGCATCTTGGCCTTCTGAATTTTCTGCTCCAACTCCCGCAGTTCCTGACTTCGGTCATCGGTCTCGCCCAGCTCCTTTTGAATGGCCTTCAACTGCTCCCGGAGGTAGTACTCCCGATGGGTCTTATCCATCTCCTCCCGCGCCTGGCTCTGGATCCGATGCTGAACCTCGAGCACCTCGAGCTCCTTACTCAACAGCTCACTGACCCTCTTCAGGCGCTGGGTCGGATCGAACAGTTCCAGCACCTCCTGGGCCTGTTCCATCTTCAGATCCAAGTGACTGGCCACAAGGTCAGCCAGACGGCCCGAATGATCGAGGTTATTGATGATCACCACCACATCCGAGGAGATCTGCTTCCCGAGGGCCACGCCCTTACTCACCAACTCCTTAACCGAACGGATCAGGGCCTCCACTTCAACGGTTGACGTCACCAGATCCGTCTCGGGAACTTCGGCGATCCTTGCCTCAAAGTAGGGTTCCCGCCGCTCAACTCCGATCACCTTGGCACGAGAAAGACCTTGAACCAGCACCTTGACTCGCCCGTCCGGCATCTTGAGCATCCGCATAATCATCGCCACGGTCCCGACCGAATGAATCTCATCGGCGCCGGGATCCTCCTTCTCGGCATCCCGTTGCGCCACCAGCAAGATGAGACGATCCCTCGACAGCGATTCATCCACCGCGCGAACCGATTTCTCTCGACCGACAAAGAGAGGTAAGATCATGAAGGGATAGATCACCACGTCTCGCACCGGCAGGAGCGGGATCGTATCGGGCACCTTCCGAGCCTGGACCTCGATTTTGGCCTCGGTCATCTCAGTGTCGGGGGCCGATATCTCCTCTGTGCTTTCTACCGTCTTCTCATCCGCCACAGCTTTCAGTTCTCCTTTCGATCCCGTTCCACAGCCGCCCCCATCTCTCCCAGGCTGAGTGTTCTCAGGTATTCCTGTAAACCTGGCGCCAGATCCGGACGCTTGAGCGCAAACTGTATGGTTGCCTTCAAAAAACCCAGCTTATTTCCCGCATCATACCGGTACCCGCGGAACGCGAGCCCATACATCGCCTGGGTCTGGAGCAGCACCCGCAGGCCATTCGTGAGTTGAACCTCTCCACCTTTGTCCGGGAGGGTCTGTTCCAGCGCCTCAAAGATCTCCGGCGTCAGAATGTAGCGCCCGATAATAGCCAGGTCAGACGGAGCCTCTGCCGGGGACGGCTTCTCCATCAGATCCAGAATCTGATAGACTGAATCCTCAGTCGGCTTGGGATCGATAATCCCGTAGCTGCTGGTTTCTTCCTTGCTGACCTGCTGTACGGCAATAATCGAGGACTGATACCGTTCAAATGCCGAGATCATCTGCGCCAGACACGGGACCTCAGCATCGATGATATCGTCTCCAAGCAAGACGGCAAAGGGCTCATTCCCCACGAGCGCTTTTGCCGTTAGAATCGCGTGCCCCAATCCGAGGGGCTCCTCTTGGCGGATGTAGCAAAACGACGCCAACTCGGAGATCCGCTCGATCTCCCGCAACTGCTCCTCCTTGCCCTGTCGCTCAAGGACAATCTGCAGCTCCAGTGATCGGTCAAAGTGGTTCTCGATCGCGTCCTTCCCCCGACCGGTCACAATAATGATGTCCTCGATTCCCGACGCGACGGCTTCCTCCACCACATACTGGATGGTAGGCTTGTCCACGATCGGAAGCATCTCTTTCGGCTGTGCCTTCGTTGCGGGGAGGAACCGTGTCCCCAAACCCGCAGCAGGTACAATGGCTTTACGAATCCGCATGAGTTAAGTCCGCTTCGAGTCCACTTGAATTGTAAGAGACCTGTCTGCCGCCAGGCAAAGCGGTGAAGCCTCAAGGGAGGATCTTGAGAGAACCCGCGGCGGGGTCATACCTGTGATGACCGTTCTGAGAAAGTCGGTAGTGAGGACGGTGCCATCATGCCCGGATGTATTCCTCCCCCCGCCCGGATGGGTACGAACAGGGCAGACGATCGAAAACCACACGATCAGATTTCGCTCCTGCAAAAGATTCCCAGCTCTTTCGATTCATACGCTCTTTGAATGACCTTCGGTGTTTTATACAGTTGTTTTATACAGTATCTTTCGCCAAAAAGTCAAGCTCTGTGAACTAAACCAGTAACAGTTCGGCGCCTACAATATCACAGCAGATCTTTTCGTGTAGACTTATTGCGTTGACAAGAACCCTGTTTTGATATACAAGGCGTTATCTATATGGTGGGTTATTGCTTCGCGGTACCGAGGGTGCAGCTGTTGTTCTTAGCAGGTCTCAAGTCTTGAAAGGAGGAGAAAATGAAGAAAGTGAAAGCTGTCGTCGTTGTGGCCGTGTTGTTCATAACGGGCTGCGCCACCCAGCGACCCTGGTATAACGCGCTCATTTGCTCAGTGGCTGGTGGTGCCGCTGGCGCCGCAATTGGAGCAGGCGCAGCGGGGGGAAGGGAGGCTGGGATAGGGGCGGGCGCCGGAGCAGTGGCAGGCGCACTTCTCTGCGCAGCGCTGACTCCCCAGGAGGCTGCTCCTGACGCTGATAGGGATGGTGTGCCGGATAGCGCTGATAAATGCCCGAATACCCCGGTGGGGGTGAAGGTGGATGCCACCGGGTGTCCGCTGGATAGCGATGGGGATGGTGTGCCGGACCTTCGGGACAAGTGCCCGAATACCCCGGTGGGGGTGAAGGTGGATACGACCGGATGTCCGCTGGATAGCGATGGGGATGGTGTGCCGGACTACAAAGATCAGTGCCCGAATACACCGGCAGGCGTGAAGGTGGATGCGACCGGATGTCCGCTGGATAGCGATGGGGATGGTGTGCCGGACTACAAAGATCAGTGCCCGGGTACTCCTCGCGGCGTAAAGGTGAATCGGCTCGGCTGCCCGGAGCGAGAACCCATCGTCCTGAAAGGCGTGAACTTTGCGTACGATTCGGCCGAGTTGACCCAGCCATCTCATGCGATTCTGGATGATGTTGCGAAGACGCTCACCAAGCACCCGGACCTCAAGGTCAGAATTGCCGGCCATACGGACAGTATGGGCACGGCGGCTTATAATAAGAAGCTGTCGCAGCAGCGTGCCGAGTCGGTGATGAACTACTTGATTTCGCGTGGCCTGAATCAAGCCAATCTCACTGCTGTGGGATTCGGAGAAGAACAGCCGATCGCGTCGAACGACGAGGCCGAGGGTCGCGCGAAGAATCGGCGAGTTGAGTTGCAACCGCAAGAGTAACTGAAACCTGGTGAGGGCTTAGGTCCTCATTGGTTCAGTAGCTCACCGGCGTATAGGTGAACGGTGTTGGCTGGTCCGTTTCCGCGTCCCCGCCAACACCGTTCACCCGGTTCCGATACCTATTAACGGTCTCATGAGGATAATTCTCCCTTTGTCAAAGGGAGGGCAGGAGGGATTGTTCAATACTGGCTTTCCCGTTTGGAAAGCGGTCATCTCGCCCCTTAGCGTCTTGACCGGTCTCATAAGCGTCCTCAGTCCCCCCCACCTTTTGCATCATAACGCCTCCTCTGCGACGCTCCCATCTGTTGGATGTCCGAGCTCCACCACTCATCCTGTTAGAACGGAGAGTGTCCACTACCACAGGGCTCAGCTTGACGCGTCGCTCGTCTTTCCAGTATGATGAAGTTGTTTATAATGTCTATCCGCGGTTATGCCTCACCTGAGAATATATGCGTCGAAAGGGGGGACGTATCTCCCTGAATGCCAGGCGCCTTGAGGGTATTGCAACCCTTATCCTGCTCATACTCACGGCCTGTGCGTCCAATCACGTCGTGGACGGTATCTTCGTTCATGAGGCCAGAGGTTTCAAGATCCCGCTGCTGCGTGAGGGCTGGCAGCAGTTTGAGATGGAAGGAACTGATCTGGCGTTTCGGGCGGAGCCTGGCGGTCAGGTTGCCGCATTGCTTGTCAGTTGCGACGGCGAGCAGCCGATCCCACTCCGAATCTTGGCCAGACGCCTGTTCTTTGGGATCGACGCAAAGCGGGTCATAACACAACAACCTATTTCGCTGAACGGCTCGGAGGCGATCCACACGCTGCTGGAGGGGCAACTCAGAGACGCCAAGGTCATGGTCAGCAGTTATATTACCAAGAATGATGATTGTACCTATGATCTGATCTACGTGGCTCCCCCTGAGCTCTTTCAGGACCGGCTGCCGGAATTCGAGCGGTTTGTCGAGGGGTGGATCTTGATCGACAAAAAAGGTCCCGAGTCCCAAGTGCAGTAACGTGTCGAGTACGTGGAACGACGATAAGGATATACGGTGCGGAATGCGGCTATAGCAGTTGGAGGCCAGTCGATTCGACTGCTCGAATTGCTGGGTGGGCTCTCGCAGTTGACCTATCATACCGTGCGCTACGCCTTCATGCCTCCCTTCAACCCCCGTGGGCTTATCCAGCAGGTCGACCATATCGGCGTGAAATCGATCTCGATCGCCGGCGTAGCCGCGGTCTTCACCGGCCTTGTCCTGGCGCTGCAAACCGCATACGGTCTGAGCCGATTCGGGGCGAAGGCGTATGTGGGAATTATCGTTTCGCTCTCAATGGTCCGCGAGTTGGGGCCGGTTCTCACGGCCCTCTTGGTGGGGGGGCGGGTCGGCTCCGGGATCACCGCCGAGCTGGGTTCGATGAAGGTCACGGAGCAGATCGACGCGATGCGGGCCATGGGGGCGAACCCGATCAAGAAGCTGGTGGTGCCCCGAGTGTTGAGCGCGATGCTGGTCCTGCCGTTACTGACGGTCATGGCGGATATCCTGGGCATTCTGGGGGGCATGGTCATCTCCAGGTACGAGTTCCAGGTCGATTACCAACTCTACTATAATTCCGTCGCACGCAACCTGACGGTGGCCGACATTGTCAGCGGTCTGAGCAAGACAGTCGTCTTCGGCTTCATCATCGCCATCATCGGCTGCTACAGAGGGTTGGAGACAGTAGGGGGAACGGAGGGCCTGGGCAAGGCCACGACCGCAACCGTTGTCACCTCGGCCATCGCGGTCATTATTGCGGATTTCTTTCTGACGAAGTTTTTCTGGTGGATGGAGGGCTGGTGAGATGAGCGCCCCGGCTATCGAGTTCCGCCAGGTCTTCAAGTCATTCAATCACACACCCGTCTTAGCCGGGATGGATCTCACGATCCGGTCGGGTGAGACGGTGACCATCATCGGCGGGAGCGGAATCGGTAAAAGCGTCACCTTGAAGCTCATCGTCGGTCTGCTCAAGCCGGAGGCGGGTCAGATTTTCATCGAGGGGGAGGATATCGTGCCGCTGACGGAGGATCAACTCACCCGAGTCCGGAGAAAGATCGGAATGGTCTTTCAGAGTTCCGCGCTCTTCGATTCCCTCTCGGTAGCAGAGAACATCGCCTACCCTCTCCGGGAACATACGGCCATGTCGGAGCGTCAGATCCGAGAACGGATCATGGAGACGCTCCTCCTTGTAGGACTCGAAGGCGCCGAAGACAAGGAGCCGGCCGACCTGTCCGGCGGCATGAGGAAGCGGGTCGCCCTGGCCAGAGCGATCGCTTTGACGCCAAAGATTATTCTGTATGACGAGCCGACGACCGGCCTGGACCCAACCAACACTGAAAAGATCAACGAGTTAATCATAGATATGGATAGGAAGCTCGATGTGACGTCGGTCGTGGTCACACACGACATGCAGAGCGCGTTCAAGATCTCCGATCGGATCGGCCTACTGAACAAAGGCAAGATTGCCGTCGTCGGAACGCCACGGGAGATTGAACGTACTGATCTGCCGCTGGTCCAGCAGTTTATTAAAGGAACGATGACGTGAGAAAAGTTCAAAGTTCAAGGCTCCAAGTTCTGAGCTCTGGCTGACATGGCACACGGAACACAGAACCTGCAACTGCAATAGTAGGGCAGGAGGCAACGAGATGTCGGAACGTGAACGGTGGATGCGGCTGCGCGTAGGAATCTTTATCCTGGGGCTCATAGGCCTTTTTATCGGCTTTGTTCTGACCATCGGGAGCCAGAGCCGCATCTTCGAGCGCCGCTACACCCTGCACGCCTTTTTCAGCAACATCGAGGGACTGAACGTCGGGGCGCCGATCCGTCTCGCCGGTACCTCTATCGGCTCGGTTCATGACATTACCTTCAGCAAGGACCTTGCCAGCAAGAAGATCCGGGTCACCATGAGTCTCGACGCCAGGCTTCAGGATCGGGTACGGGAAGATTCGATCGCAAGCATCGGAACTATCGGGCTGGTGGGGGATAAGGTGTTGGAACTGACGGTGGGCAGCCCCGATAAGCCGATCCTGCCGCCAGGGGCAACGATCGCGAGCGTCGATCCACCGGACTATGCCAAGCTGCTCCAAAAGGGCGATCAAATCGTAAACAACGTGGTCAAAATCTCAGACGCCCTGGGTCAGCTTGTGGGGGGCGGAACGGGGGCGGAGGCGCGGCAGGATCTGGCCGAGAGCATCGCCTCTTTCAACCGGATTATGGAAGAGATCGAACAGGGGACCGGGTTGCTCCATGCGATAGTCTATGAAAAGCGCTCAGGCAACATCCTGAAGGAGTTGTCCGAAGTGACGACCGCTCTTCAGCAGTTATCGCATTTGATGAAAGAGTTCCAGCATCAAAAAGGGTTGGCTCACATCCTGTTTGCGGATCCACGAGCCGAGTCGGTCATGGCGGATCTCGAACAGACCTCGAAGAATCTCAAGCTGGTGTCGTCCCGCCTGGCTCAAGGGGAGGGCACGCTTGGAGCGCTCATCGACGATCCTACGCTCTATGAGGATCTGTCGTCACTCCTGCGAGGCGCGAATCGCAGCCGGATCCTGCGAAGCCTGATCCAGTCCACCCGGCAGTCCGGCGCCTCCGCCGAGCCGCAATGAATATGCCCTCTACGGTGTCGGTGATCGTCCATGGCCACTTCTACCAGCCGCCGCGCGAGAACCCCTGGACCGATGAGGTCGAGCAGCAGCCTTCCGCCGCTCCCGCCCACGACTGGAATCAGCGGATTACTGCGGAGTGCTACGCGCCGAATGGATGGGCCAGACTCCTCGACCACGAGGACCGGATCGTCAAGCTAGTCAATAATTATGCCGGCATCAGCTTTGACATCGGTCCCACGCTCTTCCGCTGGCTCGAACGCAAGGCCCCTGAGACCGTTCGCCGCATTATTGAGGGCGATCGTGAAAGTGTGGCCCGGTTGGGCGGCCACGGCAATGCCTTGGCCCACCCGTATGTCCATGCCATTCTGCCGCTCGCCGACCCGAAGGACCGCGCCACGCTGGTCAAGTGGGGGATTGCCGAGTTCCGGTCCCGTTTCGGCCATGAGCCGGAGGGAATGTGGCTTCCGGAGACGGGCGTGGACCTGGCGACGCTTGAGGTGCTTGCGGATCACGGCATTCGCTTCACCGTCCTGGCGCCCTGGCAGGCGACCCGGATTCGTCCGCTGGGAGAAGAGCGGTGGCATGAGTTGGGCTCGGACTGGATCGATCCTTCGCGCCCGTACACATGCCGCCTGCCTCATGGGGGTACGATCGATCTGTTCTTTTACGATGCGGCCCTGTCCCGCGCCATCGCCTTTGACGGCCTGCTGCAGGGATCCGATCGTCTCGCCGGTCGACTCGCCGAGGTCGCCCACAACTCGCCTTCACGCCTGCATATCCTCTGTACCGATGGCGAATCGTACGGTCATCACACCAGGTTCGGGGAGCGCGCGCTTGCCGCCCTGTTGACGAATGAGACCATGCCGCAAAAGATCGCAGTCACCAACTTCGGGGCTTACCTCGCGAACACGCCCCCCACGCATGAGGTCGTTATTCGGGACGCGAGCGCCTGGAGTTGCGCCCACGGTCTGGGACGGTGGACGGAGGACTGCGGATGCAGCACCGGCGGCCAGCCTGGCTGGCATCAGGGCTGGCGCGCCCCCTTCCGAGGAGCCATTCACAGTCTTCGCGACAATCTGCGCCACCTTTTCGCAGAACAGGCAAGTCGGTTGTTCACCGATGTCTGGGCCGCGAGGAACGGCTACATTACCCTGATCTTTGATCGAAGCAACTCCTCGATCGAGGAGTTTTTTGGGGCGTACGCCAGCCGATCGCTCTCGCCACAAGACAGAGCGGCGGCACTGAAACTGCTGGAGATGCAGCGACATGCCCTCCTGATGCAGTCCAGTGACGGCTGGTTCTTTAGCGACATTTCTGATATCGAGGCGGTGCAGAACCTTAAACACGCGGCGCGGGCCCTCGAACTCGCGTCTGCCTTTGTGACGACCAATCTGGAGGCAAAATTCCTGACCAGACTTCAAGCCGCAAGAAGCAACATTCCAGCCGAACGCGACGGCCGGCGCATCTGGGAGGTCCGGGTTCGCACGGCACGAGCTGACCTCTCTCGCCCCGCTGCCCTTTATGCGATGCGATCGCTGGTGGAGGACTTGCCAGAGCCCTATCGCGTGCACACCTTCGACCTCCATCGGCTGAGCCTTGAACGCCTTCCCCTTGTAGATGGTACGATGATCGTCGGCGGCATCGAGGTATGTTCATCTCTTACTCGGGAGCGTGGAGAGTTCGGGTTTGTCTTGAAGTGGTTGGATGTCGATGGGATGAGGGGACTTCTGTTTCCCTGGGGGGGAGAGAAGGATCTTCGCCGATGGCGAGAGATGTTCGAAGGACTGGTGAACGACGTACCGCTACCGAATGATACTCAGGCAACGCCGATTTTATTGAAGATGCTTTCCCCGGAGGAGCGACAGGAGGTCTTAATGGCGCTCTACAAAGAGTGGGACGTGCTCCGCAAACGCTACGATGAACTGACGGCGCGAACCCAGGGATTAATCCGCGCGTTCTTCGACGGGGGGCTCACTCCCCCTGAAGCGCTGCGAGTCCCGGCGAGATTTACCGTAGCCCGCCGCCTGGAAGAGTCCCTACAGCAGTGGCTGTCCGATAACGGGACCGATCTGCACCACAGCCTGCTCACGCTGGCCGATGAGGCGAAGCGACTCGGCCTTCCGCAGCAGGAGCAGTTGCAGGATTTCCTGTCCAGGGCATTCGGGATGCGGGTGAGGCGGTTGCGCGAGTGTCCGGACCTGAATGGACTCCGGGGGGTGCAGGAGGTTGTCGACATCGCTGACCGGATGGGCTACGCCGTGGACCGGCTAGAATCTGTTGCCCTGATGCATGAGGTCCTCACGCACGACGTGCCGCCGCTGATCGAGCGGGTACTTCAGACCGAGTCCAGGGAGGAGTGTAACCTGGTCTCGGCCGTTCTTCGCTTAGGCGAACGGTTTGGGTTTTCGACCGGAAGGCTTCGGCAGCGCCTTCGTCCGATCGAAGAGCGACTGGCGGCGGATCCCGGCCTCTGGCCGTAAGCTTCGCAGTGCGACGTACAAGGTTCAAGGTGCGAAGTTAAAAAAGGAGTAATCTGATGGAAGGCTTAGGCAGTGGAACACTGGCGCTGGAAACGGTGTTCATCTTCATGCTGATTCTGATCAACGGCTTCTTCGCGGGCTCCGAGATAGCGATCATCTCGCTCCGGCGAAGCCGGGTACAGGAGCTTGTGGAAGCAGGAGATGGCCGGGCATCGACAGTTCAGCGACTCAAGGATGACCCCGACCGATTTCTGGCTACCATCCAGATCGGGATCAATCTTGTCAGTACGCTGGCCTCCGCTATTGGCGGGGCGCTGGCAGTAAGGGTGATCCGCCCCTTGCTTGATCGCCTTCCAGGGGGAGGACTGGGGGCAACGGGTGAGTTGGTCGCCCTTGGGATCGTGGTCGTCGTCATCACCTATCTCACGATCGTCTTCGGAGAGCTGGTCCCCAAATCGCTTGCCCTCCGCTATGCGGAACAGGTTGCCCTCGCGATCGCCGGACCTCACGAGGCCTTTGGCCGTTGGTTCTCGTTGATCGGTCGTCCACTGACCACTTCAAGCCGCCTGATCCTCTCGCTCTTCGGCGCTGCCCCTCAGGGGACGACAGGGTTTGTCAGCGAGGCGGAGATCAAGCTCATGGTTCAAGAAGGGAAGGAGAAAGGGATCTTCGACCAGACAGAGCAGGAGTTGATCCACAGCGTCTTCGAATTCACGGAGACCTCGGTCAAGGAGGTCATGATCCCTCGCCCCCAAATTGAGGCGATTGAGCTGGAGACCCCGCTGGCGGAGGCACTCAAGCTCGTGGTGGAGACGGGCTACTCCCGCTATCCCGTCTATCACAAGAGTCTCGACGACATCTGCGGCGTTCTGTACTACAAGGATCTGCTGCGGCTGCAACTGGAAAACCGCGAGGTCTCCCTTAAGGTCATCACGCACCCCGCCTACTTCGTCCCGGAGACGATGCAGGTCAGCCAGCTCCTGAAGGAGCTGCAGCGGCGGCGGCTCTCGATGGCGATCGTGGTGGATGAGCACGGGGGAGTGGATGGCCTGGTCACCATGGAGGACCTTCTCGAAGAGATCGTCGGAGAGATCCACGATGAATACGAGGCCGCCGAAAAACCCGTCGAACAGCTGAGGGACGGCTCGCTCATCATCGACGCCTCACTGAGCATTAAGGACCTGCGGGACGAGCACGGACTGCCATTTCCTGAATCGCCGACCTACGAGACCCTGGCGGGCTTTATGCTGACCCAGCTTCAGCGAATGCCCAAGGCCGGCGACATTATCATCTATCAAGGCAAGAAGCTGACGATCGTGGACATGGACGGCCGACGGCTCGCTCGAATCAAGGTCGAGGAGCTGCCGGCAACGCATCGAGCCGGAGGCGCAACATGAATCAGTTTTCCCTCATAGGCTTCCTGATTCTCGCAGTAGTCGTCGCAACTTTTTCCGTTCAGAACTCCGGCGAGGCAGTCGTAAAATTCATCTGGTGGCAATTTCAGAGTTCGCTGGTGGTCATGATCCTGATTTCGACCGCCCTCGGGGCAATCATGGCGATCTTCCTGAGCCTCCCCGGAACCTTCCGGCTGCGCATGCGATTGCGGGAGCAGTCGCAACACATCGCTGAGTTGGAACAGCGACTCCGGGAACGTGAAACAACCCGGACCAGGGATACGCCAGACACTCGGTAATCGATCGGGAATGAGATGATTCTACAAACCTTTATTGCAAGCAGGAGTTTGCACGGTAATCTCTTTGGTGTACAATACCAGGTAATGGATCATCCAACATAGAAATCTTAGTTGTAGTTGCAACTGAAGGAGGAATTGAATGATGAAGCACCTAATATCGCTATGCTGCGCAGCCCTTCTGCTTATTGTCTGGACGGCCCAGGCTCGCGCCCACGGCGGTGAGGGGATGGGCGGCATGGATAAAATGGACGCGTGTGTCCAGGTGAAGGGTCATTACAGGGTGCATTTTTCGGCCTACCAGCAACAATACGGCGAATCAGCGATCGGCATGTTGCAGGAAGTAGGATCCGAAAAGCTCAAGCGGGAATTCCAGTCGTATTGTGAAGGACTTCCGAAAACGGGCAAAATGGCGATCACCTTTGACCTGCTCAATGAGGAGATGCGAGAGCTGCCCATCTCCGTTCAGATTGTGGCGGCCGACGAAGACAGTGGCAAAGGCCATGAAGACGGCCAAGGCGCGCATTCCCATGCTATCGTCTCTCTGCCGCCGACAGTGTACCGTGATGGGTCGATCAGGGTCACTGCCGATATTCCCACAGCCGGTCATTATAAGGCCATTATGAAGTTGGAAGAGGTCGGGCCAGGGATTGCCCATAAGTCCCATACCGCCGCCGACCCGGGCGAGTGGGACCTGGTCAAGCACAGCCACGGCAGCGGTGACCCGACAGAGGCGGAAATACACGCCGTAGATCCTACGTTCAGTATTCCCTTTACAGTTGGCCTCGCTCAGGCAGCCGGCTCTTCGTTTTTGTCTCAGGTGGGGCTTCAGGTGATCGGTATGTTGTTCGGCCTGTCGGTCCTCGTTGGCGGCCTCATATTCTTTAGGAACGGCAAATGGAAGAAAGCGGCCTGATTTCGCCCTAATTCCCCGCGGCATCAGTTTCAGTTTTTGGTGGCAAGAATGCCAAAATGCGGTCCCTGCATGCGCGAAGGCCGCCTGGCTCTTGCACAAGGAGTCCCATCCGGATCAACGCCTTTACGTCGCGGGACAGCGTCTTAACCGTCTTGCGAGCATACGCGGCCGCGATACGCGGGCTAACCTCAGAAAGCTCCGAGAAAGGAAGTGGTCCAGCACTCCGCGAAAGGTCCAGCACGAGGTGCCGACGTCGTGCGTCGCTGGGACTCTTCTTGTCACTGAACGCCTCATGGACGTAATTGCGCCACGCCACATCTAACTGCTGTTCCCTGATGTCCTGCAACTGAGACCGAAGCCCATCCAACAGACCTTGCGTTGCATAGAGCACAAACGGTAATGCGTCGCCGCCGGAGCGGCTCGCTTGATCGAGTTGACGGTAATACTCGGTTCGAGTCTGATTGTAGTGATTACTTAAAAGGTGGGCAGCGGGGGCCGGTACGCCGGATGCGATCAGGATCTGAAACTCAACCAACCGGGCGGTTCGACCATTTCCATCTCCGAATGGGTGAACCCATGCCAGATAGAGGTGTGCCAACACGGCCTTGAGAATCGCATAGACGATCACCATCTCCGGCTTTGGATTAAAGGCCTCACTGTTGAGCCACTCACAGAGGCGACCCAGTAGATATTCGCAGTCCTGGGCCGGCGGAGCTTGATAGCGTCCAACGCTGACCGCGTGTCCTCGTATCTCGCCTGGCATCACCTCTTCATCTAGCCTGAGCTTGTCCAAGACGATCTGATTCAACTTCTTGACCATACCAGAGGTAAGGACCCTCCCTGCCTTAAGATCTGACAGGATAAGGTTGCATCCGGTCACGATGTTATCTATCTCCTGCGCGAGGTATTCACGCGACGGTGGAAGCTTGAGCGTGCCTTGCAAATGTCGCAGAACCTCCTCTTCAGAGAGTGTGTTTCCTTCAATAGCAGTGGTCGCAAGGACGCCCTTGGCCAAATACAATTGATATAATTTATTTGCCGTATCCGGACGCAAAGGAACGCCGGCAATATGCTCGCACGTTGATTGGCACTCTCCCAGCATGATCCACAGACGGCTTGGAGCGCGGCTAAAGTCAACCGAGAATGTTAGCCAAGGATGTGTCTTCTCATATGTCCGCATATTTGTCTACAACTATTCCTTACTTGCTAGATAATTATGATCTGCATGTTCATTGTAGTGTCTATCGAGATGTCCATACTATTGCACGATCGCATAAATGTCAATGCCTGGAGTATCCTAATGTCTAATTCGGACGCCTCCAGGAAAAGAAAGCTTAACAAACACAACACTGGGAGACCCTGCCTAGGATACACATACTGACTGAAACAGCAGGGGGAGCGGACATGCCACCAAAAGGGTGAAGGTCGACGAAGGCAAAGTTGCAGTCGCAATTTAAGCAGAAGGCCCCGAAAACCTACCGCTACGACCCCAGCCTCGACCCGGCTCTGTCGTGGGACGTGAGCGTCGACCGCGAGCGAGCCGAAGCGCTGATCGCGAGAATCGAGCGATCCAGCCACCTCGCCGTCCGGCCAGATACCCAACCTCTGCCGTGGAGTGTGACAACAAAGAGCGGTCCCTTGCTGAGAACCGTCGGCGTGCTCACTCTCATTGGCTAGCTGGCAAGTTGCTCGACGAGAAAGGCAAAGAACACGCGGGGCGTAATCACTTGTACGTTTCTGCACCGTATGGGGAAGTGTCGACTATTCCCGGTAACAAGAAAGGAAGCGTTTGCAGCTATAGCACATTCGAGGAATTTATTATCGGCGGGGTCTTTGGTGAGGGAGAGCGGCACAGTGGGCTTGACCTTCAAGGAGGTCGCTTTGAGATCGGCAAGCAGGCTGGCGACGATGTCCTGCGGAAACTGGAACTTACCTCTCGTGAGTACCTCTCCATATTCTTCGAGGATAGGATCGGAGAGGCACAGCCTAAAGATCCGCGCGGTCGCGGCAGAGACAATTGCGGCGGGAAGACCATCCGGGTTGAGTACCGCCGCAACAACAACGTTCGTATCGAGGACCGCCCGGAGTTCAGACGCCACGCTGCCTGACCTTCCGGATGCGGCGGATCTCCCGATCGATCGCAGACATCGGGAACTTGTCGAGACCTCGTTGCCTTGCTTCTGCCTGGAGCCGCGCGAGACTCTGTGGCTCTTTCACCACATTCCGGAAGTAGTCCTCTACCGAGAGGATCACCACCTGCGGCTCGCCTCGGCGGTCCACGATGAACCGCTCCTGGTTGTCCCGTGCGCGTTGCATGATCGCACCAAGCTGGGTTCTCGCAGTGAGGGCAGAGACGACCCTGGTCGTATGCTTTGTCACGTTGGTACCGATGGATTCCACCTCCCTTCAACTAAAGAACTGATTAATTAGTTCAATCGCAGGATAGACGAGACGGGAATGTGCGTCAAGCCCGGAAATGGCTGGGGAATGCACTCCGCAATAGGTCTCGGAACTGGAAATAACCACGGCTACCCAGGTAGTGAACCAGGTTCTCAGCAGCGGTCCTCGTTTCAGGATCAGCCTCACAAAGTACCGTGGCGAGGATGGTCCGGATGTGATTGCGCCAACTATGAATGCGCCAGCCGTCGGAGTCGCAGGCAATATTAATGTGGAGGTGAGCCTGCAGCTCATTCATCCCAGGCCGTTACTTACCCGATAGTCGTTGTCGAATCTGCTCCGCCGCCCTTCGCGCCGCTGGCCGAACACTACCATCGACATTCTGGTCGGTGATGCGCTCCAGGTCTGGCAGGAGGCGAGCATCGCCAAACCTCCACAGCGTTCCAGTAGCCTCCGCACGCACACTGTTGTCCGCCGCCTCGTCGCTCACCTTCAAAGCGAAGGCTGTTCTATCTCGGGACTCTCCTGCCTCCAGGTCAACCTCACGCTGTAACTCGCCTCGATGCCTGTTTTTGCGACCACCAGCGTGTTCAATTCACCCGACGCCTTTAACCCGAAGGTGACCTCTATCTCATCAGGGGCCTCGTATAGGCCGCGCACCTTGTCCACAATGACGAGTGCGGCATCGCGCGCATTCTCAACCGCCTGCTCAAAGGTCTCACGCGCCCGTTCGGCCACCTCGCCTAAACCGGCTTTGACGACACCACCGTCCGGCTCATCACTTTCGATCACGACCGTGCTCCCATCGGGCAAATCGAATTGAACATAGCGGCTCATCGTGTCCTCCAATCCGCGTTATTACCATGTTGATTATCGTGTTGATTCGACATGATCGCCCTTTTCGCCACACGACTCCTCGTTATGACTACGTTTTTTACCACATTGTGGGTCGTTATTGCCACGTTTCTCCCAAATGGCGCTCCTGCCCGGTCATTGCGAGTACAGCGAGGCACGCTAACACCTGTGAGATTGCCACGGTCGCGTTCGCTTCCTCGCAATGACGCGCGTGGCAGGGCATCCGGCGCAATGACCCCCAAGGAGGCATTTGAATCGAAATGAGGACAGTACCCAACCTCTGGGTAGAAACTCCATGATTTCCGAGGTTTTCCCTTGACAGACTGGAGGCTAAGTTGCTAGCCTCTATCGCGTTTAGGCTTTTCAAGCAAGCTGCCACATTATAGGTTGTGCATCTCCCTTCTCTCGCTTTCTCAAACACACGGACATGATCGTGAAAAACTCAGCAGAACAGGTGATGACGTTCCAGGAATTGATTCTCGCGTTGCAGCGATTTTACGCAGAACAGGGGTGTGTCATCCAGCAGCCTTACGACGTTGAAGTGGGCGCTGGGACGATGAATCCGGCGACCTTTCTGCGTGTCCTGGGGCCTGAGCCGTGGAATGTCGCCTATGTCGAGTCGACCCGGCGCCCTGCCGATGGACGGTACGGTGAGAACCCGAATCGTCTCCAGCACTACTACCAGTATCAGGTCATTATGAAGCCATCCCCTGACAACATTCAGGAGATCTACCTGGACAGCCTTCGAAGCCTCGGTATCGACCCGCTCAGACACGATATCCGTTTCGTAGAGGACGACTGGGAGTCGCCGACCCTTGGCGCCTGGGGTCTCGGTTGGGAGGTCTGGCTGGACGGCTTGGAGATTACCCAGTTCACCTACTTCCAGCAGGCTGGAGGCGTCGATCTGAAACCGGTCTCTGCAGAGTTAACCTATGGGATCGAGCGAATCGCCATGTTCCTGCAGGGAGTGGACAGCGTCTACGATCTGACGTGGGTCAAGGGCGTGACCTACGGCGATATCCATCACAAAAGCGAGGTGGAGTGGTCGGTCCACAACTTTGAGGAAGCCGACGTGGCGCTTCAGTTTCAGCTTTTCGACCAGTATGAACGGGAAGGTCTCCGCCTGATCGAGAAGGGGCTGGTGCTTCCGGCATACGACTATTGTCTCAAGTCTTCTCATACGTTTAACCTCTTGGACGCCAGGGGGGCCATAGGTGTCACTGAGCGGACCAGTTTCATCGGTCGCGTCCGAAACCTCGCCCGCCGCTGCGCGGAAGCCTATCTGAAGCAGCGGGAGGAGGTCGGCTTCCCACTCATGAAGGCGTGGCAGTCCTAACCCCATGATGCAGGATAGTCCCTGATGACTCAAGACCTGTTGTTTGAGATCGGCATCGAGGAGATCCCTTCCAGTTACATAGCACCAGCGCTGAAGGATCTGGCGGCACAGGCACGTCGCCTGTTCGAAGAGCACCGCATCGCCTTTACCGGCGTGCGCACATTCGGTACTCCTCGGCGCCTTACCTTGCATGTGGAGCGGCTGGACCAGAATCAAGGCGATCTGGTTCGTGAGGTGGTTGGGCCACCCAGGGCGACGGCGTTCGATCAGGAAGGCCATCCGACCAAGGCCGCACTTGGCTTCGCGAGGGCACAGGGCGTCCCTGTGGAGCAGCTCCAAGTAAAGACGCTTGATCGGGGAGAGTATGTTGTGGCTGCCATCGTAGAGCAGGGCGCGCGTCTGGACGAGATCCTGCCGGTTGTCCTGCCCCGCCTGATTACGTCGCTCTCCTTTCCGAAGTCGATGCGGTGGGGGCAAGGCACATTCCGGTTTGTCCGCCCGATCCGGTGGCTCGTTGCCCTGTACAGTGGCCGGGTGATCCCCTTTGAAATTGACGGGGTCAAGAGCGGCAACAAGACGTACGGTCACCGATTCTTGAGCCGTAGCCAGATCCGCGTCAGGAGCTTCCAGGATTATATTGAGAAACTGGAAGAGCGGTATGTCATCGTCAACCAGCACCGTCGCCGCGAGCTGGTGACACGGTTGGCCAAGGAGGCCGCAGCCACAGTCGGCGGGAAACCGGTGTTCGACGATGAGTTGGTGGAGATGGTGGCCAGTCTGGTGGAATACCCTACCGCGGTGTGCGGTGGCTTCGAACAGGAGTATCTCAGCTTACCGCGTGAGGTGATCATGACCCCCATGCGAAAGCACCAGCGCTACTTTCCGGTAACAGACGACGCCGGCAAGCTCCTTCCCTATTTCGTGACAATCTCCAACATGAAGGCAAAGGATATGGACCTGATCCGTGCCGGCAACGAACGGGTCCTAAGGGCGCGTCTCAAGGACGCCGCCTTCTTTTTTAAGGAGGATCGCAGGGTCCAGCTTTGCGAGCGAGTTCCTCAACTGAAGGGGATTACCTTTCAGGAGCGACTTGGCACCATGCTCGAAAAGGTCGGTCGGCTGACGGAGCTGACCGCCTGCCTGGCCGAGCAGGTTGCCCCGCACCTTGCGCATGATGCCTGTCGGGCGGCGCAGTTGTGCAAGGCTGACCTCGTGACCACGATGGTCAAGGAGTTCCCAAGTCTGCAAGGGGTCATGGGCCGTGAGTATGCGCAGCTCTCCGGGGAGCCTGCCGTTGTGGCCCAGGCGATTGAGGAACACTATCTCCCTCGTTTTGCCGGCGACAGGCTCCCGGAATCACTGGTTGGCGCCCTAGTGGGGATTGCCGACCGGCTCGACACTATCTGCGGCTGCTTCGGCATTGGACTCATACCGACCGGGTCGGAAGATCCGTATGCCCTCCGGCGACACGCGCAAGGGATCATACAGATCCTTCTCAACGCGGGTATCGATCTGCCGCTCTCACAGCCAATACGGAAGAGCTTGGATCTCCTCAGTGATCGCGTGACACTCCCGCGGGAGCGTGTCGCACAGGAGGTCATGGAGTTTCTGTCGGCCAGACTCCAGGCGATCCTGATCGAACGGGGTGTGCCCGGCGATCTGGTCGAGGCCGCCCTTTCCGTCGATGCAGAGCGGGTCCCCGATGCCGGTAAACGCGCTGAGGCCCTGGCCGCTTTCAGGCGAGAGGCCGATTTTACCGAACTGGCAGTTACCTTTAAACGGGTCATCAAGATTCTTCCAAAAGGTTTTTCCAAATCGGTTGATCCAAGACGGTTCGTAAGCAGCGCCGAGCGGGCTCTCCATAGCGAGGCAACGACGCTACGGACCGAAACGGAACACCTGATCCAGGCCGGCGACTACGCGCGAGCCCTGCAACTCATCGCCGCGATTCGCCCCATAGTGGACATGTTCTTCGAGGAGGTTCTGGTGATGGCGGAAGATCGAGACCTGCAGGAGAATCGTCTGGCCATCCTGAAAGAGGTTGCAGATCTGTTTTGCGGAATTGCAAATTTCAGCAAGATTACGGCGTCGTAGGCCTTGAGCCCTCAGCGCGTTCGTTACGTTCGGCGTATTGTGATCTTCGCCGCACGCTATACGCTGCACGCTCATTGTGAGAGGTATTGATGGACGCAGAGATTTTGGAGCGGATTAACCGGGGTATCATCCTCAGGACCGGAGCGTACCTTACAAACGATCACTTCGTACTGTCTTCTGGACGTCACGCCCAGGAGTATGTAGAAAAAGCGTTGGCCACTACCGAGCCGGCCTTCACGGAAGGATTAGGGGATGTGATCGCAAAACATTTCGCGGAGGAGCCGGTCGACCTGGTCCTAACCACCGGTTACGGCGCCTCACTGCTGGGCCATTGCGTGGCACGCGCCCATCCGCTGCGACCTCGCTTCATCTATGCCGGCAAGCAACGCGATGGGTCCGGCGCAAGCCAGGTCACTCTTCCGCGAGAATTCCGACAGTATTTTGTTGGCAACCCCAAGGTGCTGATTGTCGAAGATATTGTGACCACAGGTGAGACCGTCAAGGGGCTGATCAAACTGGTCAAATCATTAGGCGGAACGGTGGTTGGGATCGGGACGCTCTGGCGGCGGATCCGGAAGGTGAATTTCAAATTCCCCTTTTTCACGCTAGTCGACCGGGAATTCCCGACGTACACTCCGAAAAACTGCCCGATGTGCCGAAGGGGCACGCCGATCAATCAGGAGTTTTTATCGGAGCCCAGGCCACAGAAGTCTCACCGAATGAGAACCGGCAGGACCCGCACCGACTGATGGTCACGTCAAGAGTCAGTAACACTACCCAGCGCCTTCCGACTATGGACACTGTGACCGTCGAGTGGGATGAGTGCTATCATTCCAGAGGGGGGCCTTCGGTGGAAGGCGGTGCCTTCTCGCATATCATGCAAGCGGCGCGTGGCTCGCTTGAGCCAATGCTCCCCTGTTCGAGCGCCGGCTGTCGAGGTGGCGGGTTCGAAATCCTGGAAGTCGTAGAATCGATGGTCAGTAACCGGCTGGAGGACAAGTCCGGATTGCTGGTCTGCATCGGTTGGGAGTACACAAAGGGCAGACAGACGGCACAATCGCCATGCACTCGGGTAATCAGTTACCGAATCGGGCTAACCTATCGGAAGAGAGGCGATTCACTACGCCACTCAACCGCTCGAAAGGATATGATCGGGACGTCTGAGGCGTAATGCCTCAGACGCTCACACCCCAAAGGAGACCTTTACGATGAATGGATTGAGACGGATACCGGTTTGTATCTGGCTGGCCGTATTGGCAATCGCATCACCTGCCGTAGCTTGGGCTGAGACCTCTCAACAGGCAGTCGCGCTGGGGCGCGAGACCGAACTGATCGCTATTCGGACCCTCGCCTTTGCCGGCCCAGATGGCCCCCCATCAGCAGGTGAAGAGAGGTCAAAATCGACCATCCATCCGGAAGAAGGGTTCCAGTCTGGAACATGGCACCTGGGCGTGAAGACCGGTGGTGCTGATACCGTCAAGATTTTTGCCAATAGGGCGCCCGATGTCCAATTTGTCCCGGTGTTCTTCCAGATCGGCTATACAGTCACCGATGTCCATGGCTCTTTCCCGGTTCGCGGGAGCCTGGAGGTGATCTTCCAGCCGACCTTTATGGTCACAACACACCCGGACACAGAGGTTGGAGGGGGCGCAAGCCTCCTGTTCCGCTACAATTTCGTGACGGGTACTCGGTGGGTGCCGTTCTTCGAGATCGGCGTTGGCATTCTCCAATGGGGTCTGCACCTCGAACGGGACCTTGCCACTCAGTTCAACTTTACCATTCTGGGCGGACCTGGAATCAATTACTTCTTGACCGATGAACTGGCTATTGTGGGACAAGTGGGCTTACATCACGTCTCGAATGCCGGCCGCGAAAGTCCCAACGTCGGCGTCAATTCGGTCATGGGTCTGCTGGGGGTCTCGTATTACTTCTAGGCACTACTTTTTTCTTGGCTGCCGCCGCGGACCCATTTGTTGGGCGTACCGTCAAGGGGGGAGCTCTCGCCCGGCCGCCAGAGCACTGACTGCTCGATCTGTCTGGCGAGCGCAAAGTCCTTTTCAGTGATCCCACCGGCGGCGTGAGTCCTCAGCTTCACCCAGACCTTTCCCCATGTGACCTCCAGGTCCGGATGATGCCAGGCGGCCTCGGCCAGGTAGGCAATGGTGTTGACCAACATGAGAGTGGTTGGCCAGCCGTCGGTGTTGAACTTTCTCTTTATCCATCGCCCCTCCAGGTACCACCCTGGCAGTTCCTGTTCCAGACGCTTCATCACTTCCTCATCAGAAATGACCGGGCTCTCTTTGGCTGTTGACATAGACCTACCCCTCCCTTTCTTCTACTGAATCACTCATATACCCACCTCTTACTCGAAATGTAGGGTATGAGCCCTCACTGGGCAAGCGAATTCCGGCGGCGAACCCTCATAAAAAGAACGCGCCTCAGTGATCCCACTGAGGCGCGTTCTTTTCTGTAACCTTATGTCAAAAAACGAGGGTTGCGGATATCTCCCCCATCAATGGTGTATCTGCCGATGTTTCACACCTTCGTAGCGGGTACCAGCGATCTCCTTCAGGCGTTTCAGGTCATGCCTTGCCTCCATCCATCGCACCCCTCCGGAGACAGAGCGCATCATGAGGGAGGTTGTTCGTGCGTATCCTCCCGTATAGCGAACCCCCCGAAGTAATTCGCTATCGGTGATGCCGGTAACCGCCACAAACACATTTTTCCCCTTGCAGAGGTCATCTACGGTCAAAATGCGGTCCGGATCGTGACCCTCCACCTCGAGGATCTGCCTATCCTGTTCATCTCTCGGCCAGAACCTGCATTGCATCTCACCACCCAGACACTTCAACGCACAGGCAATAAGCACCGCCTCCGGCGAACCCCCGGTCCCCATGAGAACATCAATGCCGGTATCCTCCTCCATCGCCGCCATCACCCCCGGCGCAACATCTCCCTCACTGATCAGCTTGATCCGGGCTCCAGCCTCTCTCACCTCTTTGACGAGGCGCTCGTGGCGTGGCCGGTCGAGCATGACCACCGTCAGGTCATCGACCTCCCGACCCTCAGCCTGGGCAATCCGTTGCAGATTCTCTTTAACAGGGGCGTCAATATTGATCGCCCCTGCGGCTCGCGGACCGACGACAATCTTATCCATATAGGCGAGCCTGGTAGAAAACAGCGTATGTCGATCGGCAAGCGCAGCAACAGAGATTGCGCCGGGTCGGCCGTTAGTAAGGAGTGTCACTCCGTCAATCGGATCGACTGCAACATCAAGATCAGGGGTGGAGCCTGTGCCGACCCGCTCTCCCACATGCAGCATGGAGGTCTGATCTTCCTGCCCCTCTCCAATCACCACCGTACCGTTGATCTCCAACGAACTCAGGGCGTGGCGCATGGCGTCAATGGCGGCTTGGTCAGCGCCATCGCGGTCACGTCTACCCATCAGACGAGCCGCCGCCAAGGCGGCAGCCTCGGTGACCCTACTGAGCTCGAGAGCCAAGTTTCGATCCATTAGCTCGGTCATAGTATGGTTCCCCCCTTAGTTAGGGTAGACGGTTAGGGTTGAGATCTGTTTTTCTTCTGGCCTTTACTTTATACCCTAGACCCTACACCCTGTTTCTGTCGTTGCCCCAACAGCGGGATTCATGCCAGGAGTTCCATAGCTCGGGACACCACATGCTCAGCCGTGAAGCCGAATTGCTGCATGAGGACTTGATACGGAGCAGAGGCTCCAAATCGTGTCATACCGATGACCCCTCCAAGCAGGCCGACGTAGCGGTGCCAGCCGTGTGGAGATCCGGTCTCGATGGCAAGGCGGGCGGTTACGGCTGGAGGAAGCACCTCGTTGCGATACGCCTCCGGCTGCTGATCAAACAACTCCCAGCTCGGCATACTGACGACACGCGCGGGGATGCCCGCATCCGCCAGTCGTCCCCATGCCTCCAGGGCCAGGTGCACCTCCGACCCGGTGGCCATAAGAATAATACGCGGATGCCCCTGGTCGGCATCGGCCAGGACATAGGCTCCCTTTAGAAGGAGTTCGGCGGGTGGAAGTTTGGTCCGGTCGAGAATCGGGAGCTTCTGTCTGGTCAGCGCCAGCGCGACGGGACCGCTGCGGTGTTCCAGGGCGACACGCCAGGCGACGGCGGTTTCTGTCGCGTCAGCAGGGCGGATGACTGTCAGATTCGGCATGGTTCGAAGGGAAGCCAGATGCTCAATCGGTTGGTGGGTGGGGCCATCTTCACCCAAACCGATGCTGTCATGGGTAAACACATAGATGACATGGATGTGTGATAGCGCAGCGACCCGGATCGCCGGACGCATGTAGTCGGAAAAAACGAGGAAGGTCCCACCATAGGGAGTCACGCCCCCATGTAGTGCCATGCCGTTGAGGATCGACCCCATCGCGTGCTCTCGAACGCCGAAATGAAAGTTCCGGCCCCCTGGGCTTGACTCCTGAAAATCTCCGCATCCTTTCAGATAGGTATTATTTGATGGGGTCAGATCGGCTGAACCGCCGATAAGGGTCGGCAGGGATGAGGCAATGGCATTCAGCACCTTGCCTGAGGCCTCACGGGTCGCCAAGCTTCCTCCGGCAGGGGTGAAGGTCGGGATCTTTTCGACCCAGCCCTCGGGAAGTTGACCGCTCATCCCCTTGCTCCACTCTTCGGCAAGTTCGGGATAGGCCGCAGCATACGCATCGAACCGGGTCTGCCACTCTGCTTCCCAGGCATGACCTCGCTGCAGAGCCTCTCGAAAGTACGCCAAGGCCTCATCGGGAATATAGAACGCGGGTTCCAGCGGCCAGCCCAACGCCTCCTTGGTCAGCCGCACCTCCTCTTCTCCAAGAGGCGACCCGTGAGCTTCTGCCGTATCCTGCTTATTGGGGCTACCATAGGCGATGTGAGTCCTGGCGATAATTAGCGATGGGCGGCCCTGCTCGGCCTGGGCCGCGCTCAGCGCGGTCTCGATCATGTTGACGTCGTTCCCATCCACTCGCTGGACGTGCCAACCATACGCTTCAAAGCGCTGTCCAACATTCTCAGTGAAGGCCAGGTCGGTGCTGCCATCGATGGTAATCCGATTATCGTCATACAGGTAGATAAGCTTACCCAGTCCAAGATGTCCGGCAAGAGAGGCCGCCTCGGCGGTAATCCCCTCCATCAGGTCCCCATCGCTCACGATAGCGTACACATAGTGATCAACAATCGGGTACCCGGGTCGGTTGAAATGATGGGCCAAAAATCGCTCGGCGATCGCCATCCCGACGCCGTTTCCAAAACCTTGGCCAAGGGGGCCCGTCGTCGTCTCCACCCCTGGCGTCATACCATATTCCGAGTGTCCTGGGGTTCGGCTACCCCATTGCCGGAATCGCTTGAGTTCATCGAGTGGAAGGTCATACCCGGTCAGGTGAAGGAGACAGTACAGCAGCATGCAACCATGGCCTGGTGAAAGGACGAACCGATCACGATTCAGCCACGAGGGATGCGTAGGATTATGCCTGAGGAAGCGTGCCCACAGGACGTACGCCATGGAGGCGGTTCCCATGGGAAGGCCCGGATGTCCTGAGTTCGCCTTTTGAACCCCATCCATTGCCAGCGTTCGGATGGTATTAATGCACAACTGGTCAAGCAATTCCTGATCGGTTTTCACTGATCCCCCCATACCCCAGACCTCCTAAGCTCTAATCCCTCCACTCTGTTTTGCAGATTGCCGATATCCCTGCTGTTGTGTCAATTGCCAACCTGCCTGCCTGGGCGATCTTATGCGCCGGCATCAACCTCGCCCGTATTGACTATTGATGCTGGTTTTACATCCTTCGTAACGCCCCACAACCGCTGCTGATCTTGCTGGAGGTCACGGGCGCTGATATAGGCCGCAAGGTCGGCCATCCGGCACGAATATCCCCATTCGTTGTCATACCAGGCGACAACCTTCACAATCCGCTCCTTCAGAACCAGCGTCATGAGGGCGTCCACAATGGAAGAATGGGGATTACCCTTGAAGTCCATCGAGACCAACGGGCGGTCACAGACCTCGAGGATCCCGCGAAGTCGCCCTTTAGCTGCCTCTCGGAAGGCGGCGTTGACCGTATCAATCGTTACGTCACGATCAACCTCCGCAACGAGGTCAATGACAGAGACCGTCGGCGTCGGGACCCGAAAGGCCATCCCGTTGAAACGGCCGGCAAGCTCTGGAATCACCTTTACAAGGGCCCGCGCAGCGCCGGTATCGGTCGGGATGATGTTAAGGGCGGCGGCCCTTGACTCTCGAACGTCTTCTGCCCCGCGATCGTGAATAGATTGCGAATTGGTGTAGCTATGGACCGTGCTCATGAATCCCCATTGGATCCCGAAAGCGTCAAGCAGCACCTTCGCCACCGGTGCGAGACCATTTGTCGTGCATGACCCGTTGGAGATAATCCGGTGAAGAGTCGGATCGTATCGTTCGTGATTCACACCGAGAACAATGGTCAGGTCCTCATCCTTTGCGGGGGCTGAAATCAGTACCCGTCTCGCCCCTCCCGCCAGATGTTTTTCGGCCTCCTGGCGCTTCGTCCCCCGTCCGCTGCATTCCAACACGATGTCGGCCCCGACATCCGACCAGCGGAGCTTCGTCCAATCGCGTTCCCGGAAGACCAGGATCCGCTTCCCGTCCACCCGCATGCTGCCCTCGTCGCTCTCGACCTTCGCGGGAAAAGGCCCGTAGTTAGAGTCAAATTCCAGTAACAGCGCATCGGTGCGCGCGCCGGCCGGATCGTTGATGGCCACCAGGTCGAGGGCCGACTTCTGCTCCCAGGCGGCTCGAAACGCCAGCCGACCGATTCGCCCGAATCCGTTAATGGCAATCCTCGCCATCGCTTATCCCTCTGTCATTTCTACAAGACCTTCTTGCGGGGCGTTCTGCCGCGTTTCTCGCGCTTGAAGCAGGTAATAAATCGCTAACAATTGCACAAGGGCCAGGGGGTCGCTGTGACCGGACGCTTCACCTGCGGCAAAACTGCCAAGTTGATCAGGCGCCAGATCTTGGATCAATTTCATCGGCGAAAGGAGATGGGCCCAGATCCTTTGCTCCAGCCCTGCTGCCGTTTGGGGGTGAATGGAGCCATCGATCTCCAAGGTATGGAACGGTTGACCATAATAATCTTCATCAACCAGTCGGACGGCCCTGCGGGTCTTCCGCCCCATTGTCTCCTGGAGAAGTTCATCCAGACCGGTCTTCGGCAGATTTCGACTGAGAAACAGGCGGACGTTCAGGTGGGCATCGTCCTGAGGGGTCCATGAGCCGTTGGGAGGGTAAAACCGGACGATGATATCAGCATATTCCTTCTGAGGTTCGATATGCCGCCTGATATCATCCTGCCTGGCCTCAATCTCCTTCATGACCTGCTCAATGCTGTACCCACGCCTTCCAGCATCTCGATGGATCTTCCAGGCCCGTTTCAGCTCCTCATCCGGGTCCAGATACACTTTCAAGTCAAAAACATTCCTCAGCTCCTGGGTAAAAAATGGGAACAGGCCGCCGATGATGACGATCTGTTTCGGCTCGATTTCCTCGGGTTCCGCGAAGCATCCGGTTGAATGATCATACACCGGCTTGATGATCTTCTCGCCATTTTTAAGCTGCCAGGCATGCTTGCCCATTAAGGCCATGTTGTTGGCCGCTGGATGCAAGGCGGTGAGCCCATAGATTTTGCGTTGAACACGGTCGAACGTATGGTAATCATCAAGATTGATATTTGTAATCTTCTCAGGACCGAAGATTTTGTAGATGCCGCCAACAAACGTGGACTTCCCGGTCCCACTGTCTCCGCCGATACCGAGCAGGAGCGGGGTGGTCTTCGCCATCTACATCACCTCTTTTGACGCGGATTGTATGTTGATGACAGAATAACGGTCCGACGTCTGGGCTGGCCAATAATGATCTCGCCGCCACTTCACGGCTGAAGGCACCCCCATCCGATTCATTGCACGGCGACAGTCGTCATTTTCGAATTCATGCGGACGAAATTTTATCATTTGACCCATAATCTGTCTAGCGGTTGTTTCGAAACGGTTAGTAAATCCAGCTTGACATCCGGCGTACCGGTGCGATAGCTTCCAACTAGCTACGCAAAAGCGTCGCATGAGGAGGTGCAATGGCTGCATTTCGCATCAGGATTGACCATGAGAATCTCAAATTCAGCTCGGGCCACTTCGTGCTTTTCGGCAATGGCAAGTGCGAGACGCTTCACGGCCACAACTATAGGGCCTGGGTGGAACTGGAAGGGGCGCTTCAGCCAAGCGACTACGTCCTCGATTTCCTTGCGGTCAAGCCGCTTATGAAAGAGATCTGCGAGCGGCTGGACCACCACGTGCTGCTGCCGACTGAGAATGCCGACTTGAAGATCGAGCCGGGTGATTCGGTGATCGGGGCGACGTATGGTCAAAAGCGGTACAGCTTCCCGGAGGAGGACGTGCTGTTGCTACCGATCCACAACACCAGTGCGGAGCTGTTGGCCAGGTACATCTGCAGGGTGTTGCGGGAAGAGATTAAGAACCGCTACGGGGGCGACGGGGTAACCATGATCAGGGTCGGCGTACAGGAATCATTCGGCCAGGAAGCCTCGTACGAAGAAGCATTCTAAGTTTCTGCCTTCGTACGGATCAGGTCTTCCCGCGTGATCGTTCCGCTGTGCAGCGCGGTGGCGAGCAACACCCCGGACGCGCCGGCGCGCTTGAGGAGGATAAGCTCCGCAGCCGACGAGATTCCGCCACCCACGATAAATCTCATGCCAGGCGCGGCCGTCGTGACCCTGCCGAGCAGTTCTGCGTCTGCCCCGCTGCCCGTTCCGATCCTGTCTATTTCCAGAAGGATTGCCTCGCGAAATCCGAGCGACACAAGGGATGTTATCGCCTCGTAGAGGTCTCGCGCTTCGAGCGAAGGGCCTCGCCAGGTGACGGCTCGATCCTTCAGGTCGATGCTGAAGAGCACCCTCTCGGTTCCCAGGGCGACAAGGAGTTCTGAGGCCGCCCAGAGACTCACGACTGATTCCGAGGCGACGATCACCTTGCTCGCGCCAACATCAAGCAGCGACTTCGCCTGCTCGATGTTGCGAATGCCGGCATCAACAAGGAGTGTAAGCTGTGGCTCGGCGGCGCGCATCTCAGCAATGACGGCCAGGTTCTCGCCTGTCCCCATGAGAGCATCCAGATCGGCAATGTACACCGCTTCACTTTCGAGGGTGTCACGGTACGCCCGCGCGAGAGCGACAGGATCGGCCCCTTGCAGCAGAACGCTCCGGATCGGTCTGTACGCCATCCGTTCTCCACGACGGGCATGGACTGCGATCCCTCGCATGATATCGATGACGGGTATGACCTGCATGGCAACACCCCATACGGCAACACCGGACTACGGCCCACAAAAAGGCATCTTCACCCCCTATCCTCACCTTCCCCCTCATGGGGGGGGAAGGGACCAGGTGGGGGGGATTTTCCGAGGAACACCTGTGGCGTCCGGGCGATGAAGATCGTTGTGCATGAATCTATCACAGCCGGAGGGCTGGACGGAAGCTCGGTCACGGAAGCGCTGCTGACAGAAGGACGAATGATGCTTGAGGCGCTTCTTACCGATCTGCTTGACCTGAAGGAGCACCAGCTTTCAGTACAGATCGATCGGGGGTACCTTCCTCAGTTCCCTGCTCGTCCAGGACTTCAGGTTGTTGACAGCAGGAATAACTACTATCAATGCTTCGCGCAGTTGGTCGAGGAAGCGGATGCCGCATTCCTGGTTGCTCCGGAGACAGGCGGCCTGCTCGAATCGATCGCAGGGATGGTCGAGGCCTGCGGCAAGTTAGTGTTGGGTTCCAGCACTGTCGGGATCAAAGCCGCCGGCGATAAGACGCTGACGTACCAACTGTTGAAGGCACGCGACATCCCCACCCCCAGGACGCTCCGCCTTCGGCCCGCTGATGACCCGGCGTCGATAGGCCGCCAGATCGGCTACCCCGTGGTGGTAAAGCCGATCGACGGGGTGGGATGTCACAGCGTGTTTGTCGCGAGGCAGCAATCGGAATTAGAGCGGATAACCGCGGCCGCCAGGCAGAAAGCGCTCGATGCGACACTCCTTGCGCAAGCCTACATCGACGGCGTTGCCGTCAGCGTCTCGCTCCTCACTGACGGCAGTCGATGTCTCCCCCTGACCCTCAACCTCCAGGAGATCAGAGGACGGAGCAGGCTCAGGTATCACGGAGGTCGTATCCCGTTTGAGCACCCACTCCGCGCCCTGGCGTTCCGTCGGGTCGAGGAGGTCGTGCAGGCGATTCCAGGCCTGAAGGGGTATGTCGGGATCGACCTGGTTCTGACCGACCACGACGCGGTGGTCATCGAGGTCAACCCCCGCCTCACAACCTCGTATGTCGGGGTCCGAAAGGTCCTTCGGCAGAATCCGGCTGCCCTGATTCTTGACGCGGTGGCAGGCACGCTTCCGGATCCTGCCGCGATCCAGATCGTCGGGTCGACGCGGTTTACCACACGTTCCTGCCACGTGAGACCAGTGGGGAGCCGGCAATGATCCGGGTGATCGGATGGGATATCGGCGGCGCAAACGTGAAGGCCGCCCGCCTTCTGTTCACTGACGGGCGCGCCGAAAGCGGGTGTACAGTTCGCCGCTATTTCGAGCTGTGGAACAACAGCGGCGGCCTCCATCCACTCTTGCGGGAGATCTATAGCGACCTTGGACCAGCCGATGCGATGGTGGTAACCATGACCGGGGAGCTGTGCGATGCGTTCGACGACAGGGCCGCAGGCGTGGCATCCATCATCGACGCGGTGAGAGAGGCGGTCCCTGCAATCCCGCTGTATGCCGTCGATCTTGAGGGGAGACTCGTTCGCCTGGACGGACGTGAGGCCGACCTCCTGGCGCTTGCGGCAACGAATTGGATCGCTGAGGCGCGGGCATTGGCGAACCGGCAACCGGATTGTCTGCTCATCGATATCGGCAGCACCACTACTGATCTGATCCCGATCCTGGACGGAAAGATTGCTGCACAGGGTAAGCGGGACATCGAGCGATTGGCGCGCGGAGAACTGATCTATACGGGCGCCCTCCGCACGCCTGTCGCCGCTATCGTCTCCCAGCTTCCTGTGCGAGGAGCGATCTGCCGGATCGCGGCTGAATACTTCGCCATCTCGGCGGACGTCTATCTGATATTAGGCAGGCTCGCGTCGGAGGACTACACCTGCGCGACTCCTGACGGTCGTGAGAAAACAAGGGAGGG
>NSJM01000020.1 GCA_002634395.1 Candidatus Methylomirabilis sp. | reverse complement strand
GCGTTGGGGCCGGGCGGGGCGGGGATGAAATCGCCGCCCTGGGCCGAGATTTCGATGTCATGGCCGAACGAATCGAGGGGCTGATGACGGCGCAACGGCAACTGCTGCGCGACATTTCGCATGAACTGCGGTCCCCGCTGACACGGTTGAACGTCGCCCTCGATCTGGCCGGCAGCGGTCCGGTCCGGAGGTCAAAGGGATGCTGGACAGGATCGAACGGGAGGCCGTACGGCTCAACGATTTGATCGGCCAACTCCTTACACTGACCAAGATTTCGACAGGCGGGGACCTGATGTTGCGCGGACCGGTCTCGCTCACACGCCTTGTCCGGGAGATTGCCGCTGATGCCGACTTCGAGGCCCACATGCAACATCGCAGCGTGCGCGCCGTCGCAGAGGACGAGCTGATCATTCAGGGGATCGAAGAGATACTCCGGCAAGGCATCGAGAACGTGGTACGAAATGCGGTCCGCTATACCGCCGAACAGACTCAGGTGGACATCACGGTCAGTCGGCGGTCCGGCCGCTCTGGTGATGAGGTAGTTATTCGGGTCCGAGATCATGGTCCGGGCGTCCCTCAGAGCGCGCTCTCTCAGCTATTTCTCCCGTTCTACCGGGTAGCCGATGCCCGCGACCGGCAGTCTGGCGGGACGGGCATCGGCCTCGCCATTACCGAACGAGCGGTGCATTTGCACAACGGCGCCGTGACCGCCGTCAACGCTCAAGATGGCGGGCTCATCGTGGACATTGTGCTTCCCATTACCGCTCCCTGACGCCCGGTGAAATCCGACGGCAGAGGCTAATATATGAATCCATGCAATATTTTGGCAGTTCATCCGGAATTAGCGTGGGTAGAGGTCGAGTCTTCAGCGCTGGACATGGGGACACCCCCTTTGCCAAACGAGACCATGGGGGGAGAAAAACCCCCTTCGATCCCCCTTTACGAAAGGGGGAGAAAAGATAGATGTGCAAGCATGTGGCCCCCCTTGCCTGCCAAACGGGGAGAAGAGCTAGAGCGTGGTCCCTCCCTTTTGGAAAAGGGGGGTTAGGGGGGTTTAACTTTGACAAAAGGGAGACAGGTTCACCCACGCTAAATCCGGAAGAACCATTTTGGCTAAATAGCTGATCGCCGCCTCGGTGTCTGGAGACGGCTTGCGAGCTATCAGATGCGCTGGGCGAGGCCCTCCCGTTCAACACGGTGCGGCCGATAGGCAACATTCGTTTCACTGCAGGACTTGGTGGTGGGCAACAGCTTGCCGGGGTTGCACCGTAATAAAGGATCGAAGGCGAGCCGAACCCTCTGCATTGCCTCAAGATCGTCCGGGCTGTACATGAGGGGGATGAAGTCGATCTTCTCCAGCCCAATCCCATGCTCGCCCGTAATACTCCCACCGACAGACAGGCAGAGCCTCATGATCTCCGCCCCGGCTGCAATGGCCCTCTGCAATTCGCCTTCCTTGCGGGAGTCGAAACAGATCAGGGGATGGAGGTTGCCGTCGCCTGCATGGAAAACGTTCGCAATCACAAAAGCATTGCGCTCCGCGATCGCTTCGACCTCCCTGAGTACCTGGGGAAGTGTGGTTCGAGGGACCACGCCATCCTGCAGGTAAAATTCGTGAGTGATTCGGCCCACGGCCGCGACCGCACCCTTCCGTCCCCTCCAGAGCAGTGCCCGCTCCTGCTCGTCTCTGGCGACCCGAAGGTCCAGGGCGCCATGCCGAACACAAATCTGCTCAATCTGCTTGGCCTGGGCCTCGATCTCCGCAGCCGGTCCATCCAGCTCGATCAACAGCACCGCGCCGGCGCCTTCAGGGTAACCGATATGCAACCACTCTTCAAGTGCCCCGATGATGTGTCGATCCATCATCTCCAGGGCGGATGGGATAATGCCTGTGGCGATGATCTCCGACACGACCAAGCTGGCCGTGTCGATGGCGCGGAAGGAGGCCAGCAGTGTTTTTACAGCCTCAGCCTGACGCATCAGGCGAACCGTGACCTTCGTAGCGATCCCCAGGGTCCCTTCGGAGCCGGTAAAGAGGCCGGTGAGATCATAGCCGGGGCAATCCAGTGTTGTGCCCCCGAACTGCACTATCTCTCCCGATGCCAGCACCACCTCAAGCCCGAGGATGTGCGTTGTCGTCGTCCCGTACTTCAGGCAGTGAGGTCCTCCGGCGTTCTCCGCCACGTTACCGCCGATGCTGGATGCCGCCTGGCTGGCCGGATCCGGAGCAAAGTAGTGTCCATGTTCCTGTACGGCCTGGGTCAGAGCGAGGTTCACGAGGCCCGACTCGACCACGGCGCGCTGATTCGCCAGATCGATCTCCAGTATCCGGTTCATACGGTTCAGCCCGATGATGACCCCGCCCCGAACGGCAATAGCGCCGCCGGACAGGCCGGTCCCCGCTCCCCGCGGCAGGAAGGGAAGCCGCTCCCGATCGCAGAGCTTGACCACCTCAACAACCTGCTCTGTGTTGCTCGGAAGGACCACGATATCGGGTGCAGTCCTTTCCAGAAAGGTCATCGCGTCGCATTCGTACACAGTTAACTCGTCCGGGTCGGCGATGACCCAATCGCGGCCCACGATGGCGTATAGCTCCTCCACTATTCTTCGCTTCTCCACGACTTACCCCATACCCGAAACCCTACACCCAACACCCTGTCTTTCAGATTCCTCCCACAAAGCGCCCCGGGTTGAGCAGCCCGTTCGGGTCGAACCGGCGCTTCAATTCCCGCATGAGAGACAGGGCGTTGCCGACCGGACCCCACACGTCGACGGCGGCCTTGATCGCCGCCGGCGCCGACAGGATCACCAGACTCCCGCCATGGCGTACGACCTGGTCGCGAAGATCTTCGATCCCTTTTGCGATAGAAATCGGATCGTTAGCCGCCAAACCCGGTGCGCCCGTCCAATACAGCCGGACGATCCCGCAGCCGGCCTCAGAGATGGCAGCAGACTCCAGGCCGAGCCGTCCGGCAAGTGTTTCGCCGTAGTGGATCGTATCGACAACGTGCGTCGGCAAAACGCTCGCCTTCAGCGTCACCTGATATCGGCCATCGCCGGTCACGGAGGAAAAATTACAGACGGCTTTCCACAGGCTATCCTGCGTACGGTCCTCTACGAGGAATTCCGCCGCCGCGCCCTCCTGCCGGCAGAACTGCCTGATGGCTGCAATCTGAGCATCCACCGCCTCAGGTACACCGCCGACCGATAGCGCCAGCGCGGCGGTTCCCTCAGGAAACTGACAGCCAACCTGTCTGCCGATCGAGCGCGCGGCACCGGACGACAACAGCTCGATCCTGGTGCAGACGACGGTGGCGTGGAGGATCCGGGCCAGCGCGCGGGTCGCGCCTTCGCCTGCCTGGAATAATGCGATCCAGGTTCGCTCTACAGCGGGCAGCGGATGGAGTTTGAAGGTCGCCTCAAGGATAATACCAAGGGTCCCCAGCGAACCGACGTAGAGTTTGTTCATATCGTACCCGCTGACGCTCTTCACCACTTTTGCGCCGCCCTTCGTGATGGTTCCGTCGGCATGGACGACGCGAATTCCAATCACCAGGTCTCGAGCGGTCCCATACCGGTGCCGCGACGGACCGCTCGAATTCGTGGCAAGGATACCGCCGATGGTCCTCCGGTCGCAGTGTGCGGGATCGAAGGGGAGAAACTGGCCGCTGCGGTGAAGAGAGGCCTGAACGTCGCAAAGCGGAATCCCGGCCTGAAAGGTCGCCGTCAGATCGCCCGGTTCATGATCGATGATCCGGTTCAGCCGCGTGAGCACAACCGCCAGATCGACCCTTGTCGGGATGCCCCCGAGGCCGATCGTTGTTCCGCTCCCCCACGGGATGACCGAAAGCCCGTCGGACGACGCGAGCTTCATAACCTCGGAGAGTTCCTGCGCGTCTCCCGGGAAGGCGACCGCCGTTGGGATCCGGTCATCGACGGTGTACGGGACACAGGAGTCCGCCGCCAGGACATGATCCGCTCCGACGATCCTCGCCAGCCGATCTGCCAGGCGTTTCGAGTTCATGGTTCAAGGTTCAACGTTCAAGGTTTGCCGTGCAAGGTTCAGCGTGCAACGCTTCGAACCTCGAACTTTGAACCTTGAACCATGAACTGTTTTTTTACAGCGCGCCTTCATCCTGCATCAGCCGAAGTGCGGCCTCAAAGGCTCGGATGGTCTTTTCCATGTCCTCATCCGAATGGGCTGCCGAGACCCACCCGTGAAAGAGGGGAAAATCGACGCCGTTCAGGATCAGCGCACAGCGCATCTGATGATAGGCCTCTTGGTTCGGGTGCTCCATGAGGAGGCAATGATCGACTGTGGAGTCGGGTCGGTCGAGGAGAAGAGCATGACGACGAGGCTGGAGGAAAAGATTGACGATCGATGATTCGCCATAGGCGCAGGCGTCTGCACCGAGTTGCGCGATCACTTCATTGATACCGTCCCGCAGCGCCTGTCCGGCGCGATCGGCTCTGCTCTGGACCTGGCCGTCGGCCAGAAGCGGAAGTGTCGCTGTGCCGGCCGCCGCCGAGAGCGGATTAGCGTTGAAGGTCCCGGCGTGCCACACCCGCTCCTCCCGGTTCCAGGTCTGATCATCCCTGAAGGCCAGCTGATCCATCAGCGGCGCGCGGCCGGCCACAGCGCCACCAGGCATCCCCCCGGCGAGAATCTTGGCCAGCGTGGTCAGGTCGGCGTAAATCCCATACTGCTGCTGCGCGCCGCCAGGGGCCAAGCGGAACCCGCTGATCACCTCGTCAAAGATCAGCGCGATGTCTTGGGCCCGGGTAAAGTCCCGGAGTCGTTTCAGGAAACCAAGATCGGTGGGGATCGTGCCGCAACTGCCGCCGGCCGGCTCCAGGATCACGCCGGCGATATCATTGCGATGTGCCGTCAACATCATGAATGCGTCCCAATCGTTCGGTGGGCAGATGAGGATATCGTGAAGGACGCCTTGCGGGACACCGGCGGACATGGGGCGATCAAAAGGCGGACGGATTGCGGCCGCCGCATAGTCGTGCCATCCGTGAAAATGTCCTTCGAACTTGACGATCTTGTCTCTACCCGTTACGGCACGGGCAATCCGGATTGCCAGCAGTGTGGCCTCGGTCCCCGAGCCGACAAAGCGGACCCGATCGATTCCGGGAATAAGTTTGAGTACCTGCTCGGCCCACTGAATCTCCAACTCGTGACACGCGCCGTAGTGGGTTCCGCGGCCAAGCTGATCGACAATAGCCTGTTGGACGGTCGGGTGGCCATGGCCGAGGATGAGCGCCCCGTGTCCCATCCAGTAGTCGATCAACTCGTGGTCATCGACATCCCACTTTCTGGAGCCGTGAGCCCGATCTACATAGATGGGGAAAGGATGAAGGTGCCGGATATCGTGAGTCAGGCCGCCCGCAATGGTCATCTGCGCTCGACGGAACAGGGCCTCAGAACGAGGATGCATCCGGCGAAACTGCTCGTAGATCGATACCCCGCTCTTCTTCAATTTTTGCCCTCTTCACCACAGTCATACAAGCGGTTTCGAGTTCGTAGGTTTCGAATCCGAAAAGGGGATTTCTCGATCTCCGAAACTCCACTTTCGGAACTCGGGGCCTATCCCGGAGAGCACGTTATCATGCCCTTCTCTCAGTGTCAACGTGGCCTCATGGACCGCTATCTTCAGCTATCAAATGATTATTTTCTCAAGCCTAGAAATGACTTGACAGCCGTGCTGGGGTAGGCTAAAAGAGACGTCTCTTCAGTGACTCAATGCTGGTAATCGCACATGAGATACGGTTTTTCCACAGCAACCTTATCCTTCGAACTCACCAAACGTCGAACGAAGGCTGCCCTTTATGAGGCGTGATAACCGTTTACGCCTTATCCACACCTGTGGATAAATCTGTGGATAATAGAAACTGCGTCTGGCAGGGATTCTCTGGGACTCGCAAAGAACTTTCTCAGTAGATTTAATTGGTTAGATAAGGAGGCTTCTTGTGGATAACAATGGTCAAGGCGTGAAGGTGAATCCGACCAGTACTCCCGCCCAGGCACATGAGATCTGGAAAGAGGCCCTTGCAACCATCCAGGGTAAGGTCACACGCCAAAGCTTCGATAATTGGTTTCGTCCTCTGACCATGGAGTCATTAGAAAACTCATGCGTCACGGTTCGGCTCCCGAATCAATTCTTTAAGGAGTGGTTCGAGGACCACTATCTAGGCGTTCTCAGATCGGTATTTACGGATCTGATGTTTACCAATGTCGAGGTAGTCCTCCGCGTTGCTGAGCCAGGCGGGCAAGGCGAGCCCGATGTGAGGCCTGAGCCAGCCGTCAAACGACCGGTCAAGCGATACCGGAACGAAACCGCAATCCTCAATCCGAAGTATACCTTCGAGAACTTCGTTGTAGGCAGCTCCAGCCAGTTCGCTCACGCCGGCTGTCTGGCTGTGGCAGAGCAGCTTTCGAAGGCGTACAACCCGCTCTTCATCTATGGGGGCGTTGGCTTAGGGAAGACTCACCTGCTCCATGCCATCGGTCACCTGGTCCTCAAGCGAAACGGCAGGCTCAAGCTTTCCTATGTCTCATCTGAGAAGTTTACGAACGACCTGATTAATGCCATCCGTTTTGATTCTACTGGTGAGTTCCGCAACCGCTATCGCAGCCTGGATCTGCTGCTCATCGACGATATCCAGTTTATTGCCGGTAAAGAACGGACTCAGGAGGAGTTCTTCCACACCTTTAATGAGCTCTACGACTCCTCCAAGCAGATCGTGATCACCTCCGACAGCCTCCCACGCGAGATCCCCACGCTGGAGGAGCGGTTACGCTCCAGGTTCGAGTGGGGTCTGATCGCTGACATCCAGCCGCCAGATCTCGAGACCAAGGCCGCCATCCTTCGGAAAAAGGCGCAGGCGGATGGCGCCCGGCTCCCTGATGATGTCTCGCTCTTTATCGCCAAGAACGTACAGTCAAGTATCCGGGAACTGGAAGGTTCGTTGGTCCGTCTCATCGCCTACGCTTCGCTGACGGGCCGCGACATCACCTTGGAGCTCGCCCAGGAGACACTAAAGGAATTGAACGCCGAACGGGCTAAGGTCATCACACTTGCCGCCATCCAGCGGGCCGTGGCCGACTTCTATCGCGTCAAGGTCGAGGACCTTAAGTCCAAGGAAAGAAACCAGGGCGTGGTCTTACCGCGCCAGGTGGCCATGTACCTCAGTCGAACGCTCACCGCCTCCTCGCTGCCGACTATCGGCGAGGCATTCGGCGGAAAGGACCATACGACAGTGATACACTCCTGTGGGAAGATCAAGCAGAAGCTGACAACCGATGAGGCATTCCGGCGACAGATCGAGTCACTCTCCCAGGCGATCACCTCATAGGGAAAGAAAGGGTATAGGGTTTAGGGCAAGGGATGGAACCTACCAAATGACCCGTACCCCCGCTTTGGCTGGGGCCAGCCTCGCACGTTCTCGCATTGACCGTTGTCTAAACGGTACTAGTCACGTATCATCCAGGCTATGCTGACCCTTATCACGGGAGGGACCGGCTTCGTCGGCACTGCTGTGGTCCGGCTGTTACTCTCGGAGGGACATGCCGTCCGAGCGCTGGCTCGGCGCGGAAGCGACCTCCAAAACCTCAACGGCCTCGACATTGAGCTGGCCTTCGGCGATCTCCTTGATAAGGAATCGCTACGACAGGCTATTAAAGGGTGCCGGCGGCTCTACCATGTCGGGGCTCACTACTCGCTCTGGGAGCCCTCACCGGAGGTGTTTTACCGGGTCAACGTGGACGGCACCAGAAATCTCTTGGAAGCCGCCATGGAGGAAGGGGTTGGGCGGGTTGTCTACACCAGTACCGTCGGCACGCTCGGCCACCGGGAAGATGGTGCCCCAGCCAATGAGAAGACGCCGGTCAGCCTTGACCAGATGACCGGCCACTACAAGCGATCAAAGTTCCTGGCCGAAGAAGAGGCGCGAGGGGCCGCCCTTCGCGGACTACCGGTCGTGATCGTCAACCCGAGCACGCCGGTCGGACCGCGCGACATCAAACCCACTCCGACGGGTCAGATCATCGTCGATTTCTTAAATCGCCGAATGCCGGCATATATCGACACCGGCCTCAATTTCATCGACGTGGCTGATGTGGCGCGTGGCCATCTGCTCGCCGCCGAACGTGGCCAGGTCGGAGAGCGGTACATCCTCGGTCGAAGCAACCTGACGCTACATGAACTCTTCGCCATCCTGGGACAGATTGCACAGCTCCCGCCGCCAAGACTCCGTGTACCATACCAATTGATCCTACCGCTGGCCTATGCGAACCACTGGCTTTCCCATTTCATTACCAAGAAGCCACCACGAATCCCGTTAGAGGGGGTGAAGATGGCCAAACGGCGGATGTTCTTCGACAACTCCAAAGCTGTGCGGGAGTTGGGGCTGCCACAATCGCCGATCGAACAGGCGCTCGAGGAGGCAGTCCGCTGGTTTACCGATAATGGATACGTCAAGAAGTAGCGCAAGCCCAGGAAACAGCGATAGAAGGTTGTTGGGCGAGACGCAGGCAAAGCAATCCAGGGGGCGTAACGGGTTGTAACGGATTGCAACAAAGGGCGTTGCCATTTTCAGTCGTTTCCTCCCGTTACGATTCGTTACAGGTCGCGGCCGCTCCCTTGCAATGACGCGCGTAGCTGAGCGTTTGACTCACTGACCCGCAATCGGAAAAGGAGGTTGCAATGCGTTTCATTGGTACAGCGATCATCACGTGGATAATCGGCGCGTTCCTGTCGATCGTGCTCGGTGTGCAGCCGGTCCTTGCGTGGTGCACCAGTAACAGCCAGTGTTCGAACGAGACGACGTGCCAGAATTGGCTGATCCCTTGGTTCAAGGAATGCAAGCGGTTGCCGTGCAATATGTCCTTCCAACCCGGATTTGATGCACAATCTGCACAATCTATGTCTATGTGTCCCAGCGATCGGCCATCCTGCGAACTGGGAATCTGTATAGGTCCTGCGTCGAGCGGTTCAGGCGGTGGTAGCGGGATATCTCAGGGCGACGAGGGAGGAAGGTGCGGAGAGATCAAGCTGGGACTGGTCACGAAGAACGTGGGGTGTAAGCCCGGACTCCAATGCGTCAAGGTGCCGGCGTCGTCGCGCTCAGGAACGTGTCAACGGCCCCCGTCGTAGAGGTCCGCTTGGGGGACGGCGTCACAGCCGCTGCCAGAGCCATTGCGGCGTCAGGCGGAGCGCGTAGGTCGAGAGGAGCGTGAAATAGTTGGTGAGCAGGAGGCTGCCGACAACGACCAGGAAGATTCCGCCGATGGCGCTGACAATCGGTACCAGATGTTTTAACTGATCAAAATAGTTGAGAAAGCGATTGAGGGCGAGGGCACTTAAGAAGAACGGGATGGCGAGGCCGAGCGAGTAGGCGCCAAGCATCAGGATCCCCATGTAGGCAGTCTTAGCCGTGCTCGCATACAGCAGAATGGAGCCCAGGATCGGGCCAACACAGGGAGTCCAGCCGGCAGCAAAGGTTACCCCTACGATGAACGCGCCAAGATATCCGGCCGGCCGATCATGCAGCTCGACCCGGACCGTCCGACTAAGAAACGGGAGCTTGAGGAAGCCGGCAATATACAGGCCGAACAGAATGACCAGCACGCCCCCAACCTTTCTGAGAATCTGCTGGTAGTCAAACAGGAGCCGACCCAACAGACTGAAAGAGGCGCCCAACGACATGAAGACCACAGAAAAACCGAGGATGAAGCACAGGGCGTTCAGGATGATCGCCCGGCGTGTTTTGACGTTGTCCACTGAGCCCGACAGTTCACCGAACGAGAGGCCGGTCACAAAGGAGAGATAGGAGGGAAAGATCGGGAGCACGCAGGGTGACAGAAATGACAGTATCCCGGCTCCCAGGGCCACCCAGATGGTCAATGCTTCGCCATTCTCCACCATCAGCAGCCTCTCGTAACCTTGATCTCACTCTACTCGGGAAGCGCCGCCTTCGCCTGGTCAGCCACGACGACCAGGACGTAACCCTCGGGCCTGAGGTAGGTACGCGCGACCCGCAGAATGTCCTCCTTGCCGACGCCCTCGATCAGCGTTCGGTAACGGTCCGCATAATCCAAACCCAGCTTATAATACTCGACTGCTGAGATCAACCCGGCGAGCTTCGCGTTGGTATCAAGCCGAAGCGGAAAACTTCCCGTAAGGTGGGCCTTCGCATCGACCAGCTCCTGATCGGTCACCCCCTGCTCCCGAATCCGCTTCAGCTCCCGTACGACCTCCTGCACCGCAGGGCCGGCGGACTCATTCTTCGTCTGCAGCGCCACCTGAAACGACCCTCGCTCCAGGCCGGGAGAGAACTGGGAGTTGACATCATAGGCCCAGCCCTTCTGCTCACGGATTCGTTCCACCAATCGGGAAGAAAATCCGCCCCCGCCCAGGATGTAGTTCATCACCGTCAGCGCGTAGAAATCCGGGTTGTCCCTCCGGATGCCCTGATGGCCAAGGACGATATTCGCCTGAGCCACGCTTCGATCGACTTTCTTGACGATAATCTTCTCCTGAAGCGGCGTGGGCGCCGTCGCCCTCGCGACTGCCCCCTTGCCTTTCGGCCACGAGCCGAGCAGTGCGCGGATCTGGTCGGTAATCTCGCCTCGGCCGACGTCGCCCACTACGGTGATAAAGGTTCGCGCCGGAGTGTAGTGATTCCGATGGAACCCCACAATGTCATCCCTGGTAATCGTAGTGAGGGTTGCCTCACTCCCTTCCAGCGGGCGGCCGTATGGGTGACCGCCAAAGACCAGCCCATCGAACACTTCCTGAGCCACCTCACCCGGGTCCTCCTGCCGCTTCCGTAACGCGGCCCTCAGCTCCTGCACCTTTCGGGCAATCTCCCCTTGCTCAAAAGTTGGATGCAGCAGGACATCCGCCAGCAACTCCAGCCCCTTTGGTATATCTTTCCTCAGCATGGTCAGATGCAGTTCACTCAGATCCCGGTCAGCGGATGAAGAGAGGGAGGCACCGATAAAGTCCACCGCCTCGTCGATCTGGGCAGCCGTCCGAGTCGTCGTGCTCCTCGTCAGCAGTAGGGCGGTCAGATTGGCCAGCCCCGCACGCTCCTCCGGCTCCCACAGAGAACCGGCTTGCACGGTCACTTTGATGGTCACGATCGGCAGCGCCCGGCTGCTCCTCACCAACAGCGTCAGCCCGTTCTCCAGAACCTGCCGTTCGGCTAATGGAGCCGCGGCCACGAATACTGGCAGCAGCAGGAGCACGCTGAGGCTGAACGACAACACCCATCGGTATCTCCGTCTCGCGCTGGTCATTACCCGTTGCACCTCGCACCTCAAAACAAGCACCCCCTACTTCTTTATTTTCTCTGGGATCAGCACCGCGACGGTGCGGTGATCCGGCGTCAGGTAAGCTTTCGCGACCCGCTGCAGATCTGCCGCCGTGACAGCGCGAATACCTGGAAGGTACGCCTCCCACGCGCGCCAGTCGGCCACAATCTCATACTCTGCCAGTTGCCTGGCCAGATTAAATACCGAATCCTGCCCGAACAGGAAGCCGGCTTCGATCTGATTCTTGGCCTTCTGCAACTCCCGGTCCGGGATAAGCTCATTCTTCACGAGTTCGATCTCCGCCGTCAGGGCCTGTTCAACCTCTTCAGCCGTTTTGCCCGGCATCACGCTGGCGTAAAGCGGGAACAGGTTCGGATCGATACTTTCCCGGTCATACCCCCCGCCGGCAAACAGGGCGAGCTGTTTCTCGTAGACCAGGCTCTTATAAATCCTAGCGCTCTTACCACCGGACAGGATATAGGCCAGCACCTCGAGCGCAAAGTTATCAGGATGTTTCAGATTCGGAACGTGGTACCCCATAAACACAAATGGCAGTTCCGCCTCTTTCCTCAGGAAAAGTCTCCGCTCTCCCCGCTGTTCTGGTTCCACAGCGCGGACCGATGGCGGCTGGGCGCCTCGCGGAATCGGGCCGAAATGATGTCGAATCTTTGGAAGCAGTTCGTCGCTTTTAAAATCACCGACTGCGACCAGTACAGCGTTATTCGGCACATAGTAGGTATCGTAGTAGCGCGCCAGATCCTCCCGCGCCAGCCTCTCAATATCAGTCATCCAGCCGATGACAGGCTGCCGGTACGGGTGCGCCTGAAATGCAGCAGCCCCCATCGCCTCCCTCAAAGCCGAGACAGGATCGTCTTCGGTCCGTAACCGTCGCTCCTCCATGACCACCTTCTTCTCCGCCTCTATCTCTTTCGGATCGAGCAGCAGATTACGCATCCGATCGGCCTCAAGCTTCAGGGCCAGATCAATCCGATCCGAGGCGAACGTCTCAAAGTAGCCGGTATAATCCTCGCTGGTAAACGCGTTATCGCGACCGCCGTTCTTTCTAATGGTTCTCGAAAACTGCCCCGGACCGACTTTCGAGGTCCCCTTGAACATCATATGCTCCAACAGATGGGACAGGCCGGTGGTTCCGGGTTGCTCGTTGCGCGCGCCGACCCGATACCAAATATGGACTGTAACCACAGACGCCTTGTGCTCTTCAAGCAGCAGAATTTTCAGTCCGTTCTCAAGCATTGACTCCGTCACCCTGGCCGTGACTTGCGCCTCCGCGAGGCCCTGGGTCAGAAGGACACAGAGAACGATCCAAACTATCGTCCCACCCTGCTTTCGCAGGCGCCGCATCCGCTGTCTCATCTGTCTCATCGCCGCTGCCATGATATGCTAATCCCTCGATTTTTCATTTCTGACATGGACCGCCTGACCCACCTTGATACCCATCTCCAGAGCAAAGCCTGCCGGCACTTCCAGTACCAGATCGGCCACATGGCTGACGATAGCGGGCGTCTCATGTGAGCGCGGCGGCGCAATGCTCGCGTTAATTGCCACGATCTTGCCTTCTCGAATCCAGAGAATATCGATCGGAATCAGCATCCCCTTCATCCAGAACTCCCTGGGCTTCGCCGCATCAAATGGGAAGAGCATCCCTCTGCCTTTCGGAAGTGATGTTCGGCCCCCCAACCCTCTGGCCTGCTCCTGCGCGTTCTGCGCCACCTCAACAGCAATCGTCACTCGACCGTCAATGACTACCTCGCCCCCTTGAAGAGCTGAGGCATCGGAGACCCGAAGCGCGTAGAGCAGAAGAGGGAACAAGAACGAGAACCCCTTGAAGAGACGCTGAACCGTCTTCATTTCTCAGGCAGCTCTCCCAGTCGAACCGATAGAGCGAGTGGTCGGCCATCCCTGAGAACCTCGATCTTCACCTGATCTCCCACCTTCCGTTCCCCATCCAGAAAAGCCGTCAGGTCGTCTATCGATGTCACCTTTCGGCCTTCGACCGCAACGATGATGTCCCCTCCCACACCGACCAGCATGTTACCGACCCGTGCCTTTCTTGTGCTTCCCCTGATACCGGCACGGTCCACCGGACCTTTTGGAGAGACCTGCATCACCACGATCCCCTGCCGAACCGGAAGCTTCAGGGCGCTGGCCACCTCCGACGTGATGTCCAGACCGGCAACGCCCAGCCAGGGATGGCTGATTCGCCCCTTGGCGATCAACTGGGGAAGCAGCCGCTTCGCCGTATCGATGGGGATGGCAAAACCGATTCCGACAGACCCGCCGCTCGGTGTGTAAATAGCGCTATTGATCCCGATGACTTCGCCCCTGGAGTTCAGCAGCGGTCCGCCTGAATTGCCGGGATTGATCGGCGCATCGGTCTGGATGATGCCTCGAATCTGGCGTCCGCTCCCGGAGCGGAGCGTCCGACCCATCGAACTGACAACGCCGCGGGTGACGGTTCGATCCAGGCCGAACGGATTGCCGATAGCAATGGCCATCTGCCCCACCTGCAAGGCATCGCTACTTCCCAACTTTAAGGGGAACAGCTTCTCCCTGGGAACGGAGATTTTAATCACGGCCAGATCGTTGCTTGGATCACGGCCAATCAGCTTTGCCGACACTTTACTCTTATCGGTAAGCGTCACCTCCAGGCTGTCGGCCTCTTCCACCACATGGTTGTTGGTCAGGATATATCCCCGGTCATCCACAATAAAGCCCGTACCAGACCCTTTCTGAGGCACCGGGTTGAAGAACACATCGTACGCCATGGCGGTGCTGGTAATGTGAACGACGCCGGGGCTCGCATGTTTATAGACTGATATGACGATCTGTTCCTCGGGGCTGAGACTAGGGCCTTCCGCTTGCGTTTTTTGTGCCCAAGCGTCGATCCCGACTGCGAGGTAGCCAACAGTGAAGAGCGCAGTCAACACTGTGCGCTGTGCCTGAATGCGGAAGTGGGCACGCAAATATCTCACTCCTTCGGTTGTGTCGGTAGCTCAAAAAGAAAAGCGGCTCCCTCGTCCGCTTCGGCCACTGTAAACCACCCGCATAGGCTTGTCAACGTTCAAGCCGATCCCAGGAACAGCGATAGACTTCGCAATCACTCGATTCTTCCCGTCATCGCGAGTAGCCGTAGGGTGCGTGGCAATCTCCGAAATTCCTCCCCTTCGCTTTGCTCCGGGTCGGAATGACCCTTTGGGTCAGATGGCTTCATTTCGTTCGCAATGATAACCCTCTATCGCTGTTCTTTGGCCGATCATCCGATATTCGGGGTGTGAGGCGCAAATATCTCGATCCATGCTTCGCGCTTTGAATGTCACCTTGTACGTCGCACTATTATTTCGAGATATATTTCTCCGGAGACTGCTCGAAGGCCCGCTTGCAGCCTACCGCGCAGAAATAGTACGTTACATCTCGATAGACGGCTGTGGCCGCCGCTTGCTTTTCATCCACCGTCATCTTACATACGGGATCTTTCGCCATCATTCCCCCTCCTCTCACCGTGCATATTTTCGGTCGATTGCCGCCTTAATCTCTGCAATCTTCTTTCCCTGCTTGTACATGGCATACGCATCCAGCGTAATGTCTTGGCACATTGTTCACGTGTCCGCATGCCGGTCTACGTAGCAATCCAGGTTGTTCTGATGATTGGCCATGTTGCCGCAGCCACAATAGCACGGCATCTGCTCGAGCAACTCCGGCACTTCCTTGGCGATCCGATAGGTCTGTGCCAGTTTCCCATCGAACAGTGCCGGCGATGGCGTGGCCGGCCGCGGTCGTCTCGGGATTACCTGCATCATACTATCGCGGCCGGCTGCCCAACCAGCGACAGGTCCAATGAGGAGGCCGAACAGACCCCCGGCAAGGATCCTGAGAGCCAATCGTCGGTCAGGCTGTTCCACTTCATCCTGTTCCATACGCCTTCACCCCCTTCCTTGTGCGTGTGTTGCGTCTATCGGGTCTGTTGCATTCATTGCGTCTGGCGCCTTACGCCGCACACTATCGCGCATAGTCGACCCCACTATGAAGACGCCGTCACGATCATAGGCTGAAACCTCCGCAACCGGAGGGCATTACTGACCACAGTGACTGAGGAGAGCGCCATAGCTGCGCCGGCCAGGACCGGGCTCAACAGCATCCCAAACAACGGGTACAGGACACCGGCGGCCACCGGGATCAGGACCACATTATACGCAAATGCCCAAAACAGGTTCTGCTGAATGTTCCGCATTGTCAGCCGACTCAACTGGAGCGCCGTCACAACGCTTCGCAGGTCGCCACCGATCAAAGTGACATCGGCCGCTTCCATCGCCACATCGGTCCCTGTTCCGATGGCGATCCCGACATCGGCCTGGGCCAATGCGGGGGCGTCATTGATTCCATCGCCCACCATCGCCACCAGCTTCCCCTGCTCCTGAAGTCGTCGAACCTCTAACGCCTTATGTTCCGGCAGGACCTCGGCCAGGACCCGATCGATCCCGACCTGCCTGGCAATCGCCTCGGCGGTCCGACGGGTATCGCCGGTGATCATCGCGACCTCGATGCCCAGGCTATGAAGGGCCGTTACAGCCGACTGCGAAAACGGTTTGACGACGTCGGCCACAGCCACGATGCCGAGGAGCCGGCCATTGGCGGCAACGAACATCGGCGTCTTCCCCTCCCCCGAGAGCGCCTCCACCTGCGCGCCCATCCCGGCAAGGTCAATCCCACGCTGCTGCATCAGGGCAATATTGCCGAGCAGGACCTCGCGCCCCTCCACGACGGCCCTGATCCCGTATCCAGGGATCGCCTTGAACTCCTGCGGTTCGGCGAGGCCAAGCCCCTTCGCCTTGGCGTGATCAATGATCGCCTGCCCAAGTGGGTGTTCGGAGCCCTGTTCCGCCGAGGCCGCCAGTCGGAGCAGGGTGTCGGGTGTCGGGTGTCGGGTGTCGGATTCCACGCTTTGAACTTTGAACTTTGAACTTGGCACAATGTCCGTGACCGATGGTTGACCGACGGTCAGCGTGCCGGTTTTATCGAAAATGATCACGTTCACCTGGTAGGCCCGTTCAAGGCTCTCGGCATTCTTGATCAGGATACCGTGCTCTGCCCCCTTCCCGATACCGACCATAATCGACGTAGGCGTCGCAAGACCCAGGGCGCAGGGGCAGGCAATCACCAGCACGGCCACGAAGTTCGAGAGGGCAACGAGAAATGCCTGCTCTCCTCCTAACAGCAGCCAGACGACGAAGGTTGCGGCTGCTATAACCAGGACGATCGGCACAAAGACTCCGGCGATCTTATCGACCAGCCGCTGGATGGGCGCCTTCGATCCCTGGGCCTGCTCAACCAATCGAACGATCTGAGAAAGGACAGTCTCCCGTCCAACCCTGGTCGCCTCGAACTTGAAGCTGCCCATCTTATTCACCGTGGCGCCGATCACCTGGTCGCCCGGCCCCTTCTCCACAGGGAGGCTCTCCCCGGTCAGCATCGACTCATCAAGTGCCGACCGACCCTCGCGGACGATCCCGTCCACCGGCACCTTCTCCCCGGGCCTGACCAACACCAGGTCGCCGACCCGGACCTCCTCCACCGGGATGTCTTGCATGAGGTCGTCGCGGATCACCCGAGCGGTCTTGGCCTGCAGCCCCATCAGTGTCTTGATCGCCTCAGAGGTCCGACCCTTCGCCTTGGCCTCCAGCCATCTCCCCATGATGATCAGGGTCATCAGAATGGCTGCGGTGTCGTAGTAGGTCATCGCCTCCATTCCCACCGGCGCAATGGCCGCAGGGAAAAAGGTGAGCGCCGCACTGTACAGGTAGGCCGCATTCGTCCCGATCGACACCAGACTGTTCATATCGGCAGTACGATGCTTCAGGCTCATCCAGAACCCTCGATGGAACTGCCGGCCGACCCAGAACTGTACCGGCGTGGTGAGAACGAAGAGGACGTAGGGGTTGGAGAGCGGCGACGGGACCCATGGAAACCAGCCCGGAAAGCTGCCCAGGAGGACCGGGACGCTGAGCGCCGCCCCAACCAGAAATCTGCTCCGAAGCAGGTGGATCTCCGTGTCTCGCGTCGTCTTCTCCCGATCCGCCATAGGGGCGGCCGCCATGTCCGGAACACTATATCCGGCCGCTTCGATCGCGCGGCGCAGATCAGTCGGTCCAGTGGCGGAGTCGAGATAGACCACACTCGCCCGTTCCGTGGCGAAGTTGACGGAGGCGGAGACTACGCCTGAGACTTCCTGCAACGCCTGCTCGATGTGCTGCACGCACGAGGCGCAGGACATCCCCCGAATCGGCAGGACGACCTCTGCGACGGCCGCCTCGTAGCCAAGCCCCTGAACCTCTCGAACAATCCGATCGACGGTTACTTGCTCCGGATCATACGAGATGGCAGCCTGTTGTGTCGCAAAGTTGACGCTAACCGTCTTGACACCGCTGAGCTTCGATAGGGCAGTTTCAATTGTGGCCACACATGACGCGCACGTCATGCCTCTGATCGGGATCTCAACGACATGAAGCGTGCGGGAGGCCGGAGGCGGAAAGCGGGAGCCTCGATCCATGGTATCCGGGGTTTCGAACGTCGAACCTTGCACCTTGGACTGTCCCGTCACATACTGCTCCGGCGACTTATCGAACGCCTCCTTACAGCCCACCGCGCAGAAATAGTAATCCACCCCTCGGTAGCGGCTCGTACCTGCCGCCTCCTCGGGGAGCACATCCATACCACAAATCGGATCCTTTGCCATTACCAGCTTCCCAACGCCTTGTGTTTCGAGTTGAGGTAGCCTTGATCACCCCAGACCCCAAACAGCATGGCCAGAGGCCGCGGGATCCCAGCCCAGGCTCGCTCCTCGAACACACGGTAGTTCGTCTCGCCGATCAAAACCTTCCTGTAGTGTTCGATCAGTCCGAGACGCCATTGCAGCACCTGAAACCACAACCAGGGGGCCCGATGAGCCACACGGCTCAGCCGCCCGGCCGCCTCAAGCTCCGGGATGATCGCCGTTGATACCACCGCCTGATACGACGAGAGATCGCCGTCGTGGCTCCCAGCCGTCAGAATAGCCTGCGCGGCCATTTGTCCGCTTTGGATAGCGTAGTAAATTCCTTCCCCAAGAAAGGGATCGACCAGACATGCCGCGTCGCCTGTGAGCAGCGCGCGCCCGCGGTAAATCGGGCCGGTCCCGTCATGATAGATCGGGAGCAGCGCGCCGGTGGTCCGTACCGGCCTGAGGTCTCTGAAGTCGCCGGAGTTGAGAAAACTCGTCAGGCACGGCAGGACCTGCTTCGCTGCCTTGCGGTCGACCGCCACGCCGACAGAGGCGACCCCCCGCTTCGAAAAGGCCCAGCAATACCCCCCTGGGGCTCGACCCACATCGAGAATCACGCGGCCTTTCAGCACAGCCTCGCCTGCGCTCGTCAAGGGCAACTCCGCATCCAGTCCCACGAGCCTTGGCTGCGCCCGATTCGGAAACAGATCCCGAGCGACGACGCTACAGGCGCCATCGGCTCCAACCACGAAATCTGCGGTCGCCGTCATCCCATCGACATCGACCTCAACACCGTTCGCCGATGCCCTGACAGCTCGCACCGCCTGTCCATCCTGCAACTCGGCTCCAGCCTCAATCGCTTGGCGACAAAGAGTCTGATCGAACTTGTCGCGCCAGACCATGTAGGCCACCGGCTCCGAAAAGGTCGCTTCGACCGGATTGCGACCGCGGTAGGTAAAGGTGAGGCTGGTGATCGGCTCCTCGTTCACCTTGTCCAGCTCGAACGGAAGCAGCCGTTCCACCCGCCGCGACAGACAGCCGCCGCACGCCTTATAGCGCGGCAGTCTCCGCCGCTCCAGCAGCAGCACCTTGGCGCCCGCCTTTGCCAGATGCAGTGCGGCCGTTGCCCCGGCAGGGCCGCCACCAACCACGATCGAGTCGTATCGCATCAAAGAAGCCTCAAACCTCTACCGACCGTAGCGCGAGAAGACATCGAGAAGTTCCTCGATCTTCTTCTGACGATCCTCCGCCCGCCCGGAGGCCATCGCCTCTGCAACACACGATTCGATATGACGACCCAGGAGAATCTTACGAACCTGCTCCAATGCGCCCTGGACAGCAGAGAGTTGGAGCAGGATATCAACACAGCACTTCCCCTCTTCCACCATCCGCTGTACGCCCTGCACCTGGCCTTCGATCCGGCTCAAGCGGCCCATCGCCTTTTGCTTCGTCTCCTCGTCGATCATCTCTGCCCTCAGATAGATAGTCAGCTATATACCCTACTGGAGTAGAGCATGATCTCCCGGGACGACCTTGTCAATGCCCGATCATCTGGCTTGACTCCAGGCAAGATAGAGTCAAGAGCACAAAGGATCCAGGCAGCGTCTTTACTACCCACCCGAGGGCGCAACGCGCTAGTCTCAACAACACAACGTCTTCTTTATGGAATCTCTACCCACTATTGACAAGACGCTCGCGGGGGGTTAAGTTTTAAATGGTTCCTCGAATAAAGCATGACAATCGCACTAAAGAGCCGTGGGGGTATTTTTCTAATGTTCTAATGACGGTAAGCGGATGGTAACATGATCGGTTTGACTCTAAGGAGGTAACATACCATGATGCCGACCTATCGAAAACTGCTGGTGGTCACTGATCTCTCACCTATTGGAAACACCGCCATCCCCCACGCCTATGCCATTTTAGCAGAACGAAGCGGCAGCGTCATCCTTTGGCATGCGATTAATACGGATGGGATGCCGGACCCACTCTATGCTCAGCCCACGCCCGGCAAGACGCTTGCCGAACAGCGAACACAACTCCGGGAAACCTTGTTCTCCTCACTGGAAGCACTTATACCTGAAGAGGCGCGCGTAGAGGGGAAGGTGACAACGGAGGTGCGTGTGGTGGATACCCCTGCACCGGTCCATGAGATGATCTGTCAGGAGGCCATAACCCAGAAGGCAGACCTCATTGTGATGACATCCCACGGCTATTCCGGGATGAAGCACATGCTGCTAGGCTCAGTAGCAGAGGGTGTATTGCGATTAGCCGATCGCCCCGTCCTCGTTGTCCGAAGCCGGGAGTGAGGCCTCGCACCATTCCCTATCGCTGTCGTCACGGCGCAATGGCGGTAGAAGCGATTTTCCTGGAAACGGGACGTCCGGCGATTGCGCCAAAAGGAGGCTTTCTCAGAAACCGTGCCTCGAATGGCACTGCTGGAAGTCAGGAGGCGAAAACCCCACTGCAGTTATACTCAGGATAGTTGCGCACCACAGGAACTCTCATGCTAAGCCTCCGGCAGTAGCCCGATAGGTGCGCAACCGCTAATGGGGTGAGAGTACCCACAACCGGACCCGTAGTCTGAGCGATGGCTGTAAATAACCGCTAAGGGGTCGAGCTGGCGTTACATCAAGCCGGAGAGACACTCCGTCTTACGCCAAGCTGCGACACCCTTAGCCTATCGAGGAATGGGGCGATTGTTCGGAATCGGAAGGCTCACCACAACCCTGCGAACTTCCCTCAGCAATTCCAAGAGAGATTTACAGGCGTAGCAAGTGATTTGAAACGCACTTCCAAACTTTCAACTTACTGATGAGCACCTTGCACTGATTGAATGTGTTCGCATAGTCCCGAAACCACATCAACTGGGATCATTACATGAACGAAATCACCATGGCAACCGTCACAAAAAGCAATAGGCCACCAGCCGCAAGCCACAACAGTATTGTATCGCCGCGATCCACTGACACCCCTCCCTTAATTGAACTCGTTAACGATTAGTCCCGATCATCCAACACGTTCTTGAACGAAAGCCACCAGCCATCCCGACTCCCTAGCTGGCCGACTTCACCGGGGAATTTAACCGAGGCAGACCCCATTGTCAAGACAAAAATGATACTCGGAACAGATGCCGCATTGATGCCCGCCGCCACAAGTTGTTACCGCTTCTCAATGCCGTAGCGAACACTACCATCCGACGACAAAGCAACGTCGCTCACATCCCTCGACACAGAAGCCAGGCTGCATGAGAAACTCTCCAGATTGATTGACATCCATGACCCGGCTCCTTACAATCGCCTTATGCCAAAGGTCCGGGTCGGTCAGATCGAACTCTTTTACCAGGAAGGCGGCCACTGCGAGCCGGTCGTCTGGATCCACGGGCTCGGCATCGACCACCGGGTCTGGACGCTGCAGATGCCGCTGTTCACTCAGCACTTTCGCTGCCTGGCCTTCGATAACCGCGACACCGGCCAAAGTGACCGCACACCCAGTTCCTACACTATAAAGACCATGGCCGATGATGCCCTCCGCCTGATGGACGCGCTCGCCATTGACAAGGCCCACGTCGTGGGTCTTTCTATGGGTGGAGCGATCGCCCAGGAGTTGGCGATCGCCCATCCTACCAGGATCAAACGACTGGTTCTTGTCTCGACCTACACCTCTTCCGATCGACGCGGCGCTGACGTGCTGAACTCGTTCGTTTTGATGCGGGCCCGCTTCAGCCGGGAAGAGTATGCTCGCGCGACCAGCCCATGGGTCTTCACGTACCAGAACTATCGTATTCCGGGATTGGTGGAGTTGGCTATCACCCGGTTTCTGGAGGATCCATATTTTATCCCGGCCGACGTTTACGCCCACCAAGTCGAGGCCGCGATGAGTCACTTCGCTGAAGATCGCTTGAGCCGGATTGCGGCGCCGACGCTGATCGTGGCCGGCGACGAAGATATTATGACCCCAATGCGTTTTGCCAGAACGCTCCACCAGCAAATCCCAGGCGCCAGGCTGGCAGTGATCCAGGGCGGCGGTCACGCATTGATCCTTACCCACGCCGAGGAGTTTAATCAGCTCGTCCTGTCATTCCTCAAAGAACCCTGAGCCTCACTCACGACAAGGTGTTTATGGACACATCACTTCGCAATAGCCTGGATTCCTACGAAACCTACCTCGTCGAGCGCAACCACTCCATGGGGTGCCTGGTAGCGATCGCGCACCCATTCGTGCTGTTCGTTAACGACGAGATCACCGTGTCCTCCTACAACTATGCCGACATCGTACCGTGGAGCGCGATGCCAAGTCGTGAGCGCATCGATGAGGTCATGGCGCACTACCGTGCGCGGGGCCACAGTCCGCACTTCAATTTCACGCTTGAAACGGCGCCCGAGGGGCTGATCAAGGCATTGCAGTCGGCGGACTGCGCGCTCAAGTCCCACAAGTACGTGATGTTTCAGCATGAGCCTGGCGATCCGCCGGTGCCGGCAGATGTACGCCTGGGTCAGACAGGACCTGAAGATATGCCGGCCGCCGGGCGCATTCTAAGCGTCAGCTTCGGCTCGGGCGAGTCGGCATGGCAGGAGCCAACGTTACGTGCCCGGCTGGTGACGCGCATGCGTGCGGCTGGCATGCGCCAGCTCGGCGTCTGGGTGGATGGACAGCTTGCCGCAGCGGTACACCTGCATACGGCCGTCGGCGTGGGGCATATCACCGGGATGGCCACCGCTCCGGAGTTTCGCGGGCGCGGCTTGGCCGGCCTGCTCACTGCGTTCGCCGCGCGCCTCGCCCGCGACGAAGGCGCCGCATTCGTCGCGCTCGAAGTGGCCACACCGGAGGCGGAGCGCGTGTACGCGCGCGTCGGGTTCAGACGCGCGGCAGAACGGGTTGAATACGTCGCTACAGCGTAATGCCTGATCAGCACGCTAATGGGCATGAAAGCCCGCAACTCCAGACTATCACCATCGGCTCGTCATTGCGAAGTGCAGCGAAGCAATCCCACCGTTCTGGCCGCCCAACAGCATCACTCCACATACTACTGTGAGATTGCCACGGCCCCCCCTCGCTTCGCTCTGGGCTCCGGCTTAACCGCTCCCTCACAATGACCGAGGGGTGGAGGACCCCGTTTGATTTTTTTCTTGACACGGTCCAGACCGTCGATTATTCTGACCTCGTTTGTCGATATTGATAATCGTTTTCGATTTCTTTACTATGCAGGATAAACTTCTCCAATTCAAGCAGTACCTGAGTCGAGCCGGGCTGAAGGCAACCCGCCAACGCGAGTTGATCGCGCGGGCCTTCTTCACTACCACGACGCACGTCAGCGCCGAGGGCCTCTACCGTCGGGTGGGGGGTCGGTACCCGCGAATCGGGCTCGTCACCGTCTATCGGACCCTGAAGCTCCTGAAGAACGCCGGGCTCGCTCACGAGCGACAGTTTGGTGATGGGCGCGCCCTGTTCGAACATGCCTCCAGTGAGCGCCACCACGATCACATCATCTGCACCGAGTGCGGCAGGATCACCGAGTTCGCAAATATCGAGATCGAGGCGTTGCAGGAACAGGTCGTCCGTCGATTGGGTTTTTCCATTCAGTATCACAAACTGGAACTGTACGGTCTCTGCCGCGACTGCAGCGAAAACATCAGCAGAGACCTCGGCAAGGTTTCTGCGACCGGGACTCACTGAGGCGCTTTGGAAAAATCAATTGTTCGTGTGGCTTGGTATTGAAAATGACATTCTATTGCGTTCACCGTTCTCAAGGTTCTGGACGGAGGTATAAATGATAAGCCCGGAAAAGCCGACACGGACCCGTTTCACGAGACGAATCCTGCTCCTTTGGAGCCTTCTGCTTTCCGCAGTCTTACCCTTCTGTTTGAATGCGACCGCATCGGCCTCTGAGCTGGTTATCTACTCCGGTCGAAAAGAGAGTGCGATCAAGCCGGTTGTAGAGCTCTTTGAGCGACAAACCGGTATCAAGGTTGCGCTGAAGGTCGGTAAGACCTCCGGCCTTGCGAACGAGATCCTCCAGGAACGGCAGCGGCCGAGGGCCGATATCTTTATCGCAACCGAGGCCGGTGTCGATGAGATTCTTGCGAGGGAAGGGCTTCTGGAGTCGTACGTCTCTGCTGCGGTCCGCGCGATGGCAACAGAATACAAGAGCTCCAGTGGGCTCTGGACCGGCATCTCCGGGCGCGCCAGAGTCATCATTTACAATAAGGACCTTGTGAGGGGCGGCGATATCCCGAACTCGATATTCGACCTGACCGACGCCAGATGGAAGGGGAAGATCGCCATCGCCGGCACGCGTGAGCGGACGACCCTCGCCTGGCTGAGCGCCCTGGTAGAGACGATGGGCGAGGCGAAGGCCAAGGCCTACATCGATAAGCTGCTGGAAAACGGGCTGAAGGTGTTGCCGGATAACTCCGATGTCTGGCGCGGCGTAGGAAGCGGTGAGTTTGCCGTGGGACTTACCAACTCACCCAACTACCACTTGGCTCTTGAAGCCAAGCTGCCGGTCGGGGTCGTCTACCCGGATCAGGGACCAAAGGGGATGGGTGTCCTGGTCAACCCGAATACTGTGGCAATCGTAAAAGGTACGAAGAACCTCGATCAGGCCAAGCGCTTCGTCAATTTCCTCTTGAGTAAACCGTCACAGGAACTCCTGGTTCACCATGCCTTTGAGATCCCGCTCCTCCCCGGGATAGACCCTGGCCAGGTCCGACCTCTCTCGGGGTTCAAAGCGCTCCAGATCAGTCAAGAGCGCCTGGCCGACCTGGAGAATAAGACTATCGCTCTCTTTCCCGGTCTGTAAAGACCGGCCGAATACCGAAGACATAGCAAAGAGCAAAGCATGACCAGCGGAGGCGTGCGAAACGTAGAACTTGGAGGACTGGGGATGCTGTGGCGGTCGCAAACAGTAGGGCTGGGGCTCCCAGCCGCTCTCGGAACAGCCCTGATTATCCTTCTGACGGCCTCTCCTTTAGCGAATCTCCTTACCTCTGCCTTGGCTGGAGGGCCGAAGGCGTTTGCGATCCTCGCGAACAGCTCCATGCTCTCGCTGATCGCGCAGACCATGCTGCTCGCCACCCTCGCCACGCTGTGGGCTATGATCCTCGGACTGCCGCCGGCCTGGATCCTCACCCGTACGGACCTCCCGGGACGGCGTATCCTCCAGACCATGGGAGTCCTGCCGCTGGCGATCCCCCCATACATCGGCGCGTTCACGTACATCACGCTGCTCGGTCCCGTCGGCTGGGTCAACACAACGTACCGGGCCATGGGCGCCGACGGACCGATCGTCAACGTCTATGGCCTGTGGGGCGGGGCGTTGGTGCTCGGCCTGTTTACCTATCCGTACATCCTCCTCATTGTCGGGAGCGCCCTGAAAGGAAGCGATCCGGCGCTCGAAGAAGCGGCCAAGGCCGCAGGTCTGGGGCCGGTTGGCATCTTCCTTCGGGTGACGTTCCCCCTGCTGCGTCCCAGCCTCCTGGCCGGGGCGCTGCTGGTTTTCCTCTACGCCCTCTCGGACTTCGGTGCCGTCTCGCTCCTCCGGGTCAACACCTTTACCACCGAGATTTTCCATCAGCTCAATACCCGTTTTGATCAGCGGAGCGCGGCGATCCTGTCCGCCATCCTGATCCTCCTCACGGCCGCGGTACTGATCGCTCAGCGGAAAAGCCTGGGGCGTCGCAGCTTCGTCCAGCGGCGAAGCGGCGCCAGGCCGGCCACCATCTATCCTCTTGGACGGTGGAAAGTGCCGGCCCTCTGTTGCTCGTACCTCGTCCTCAGCGGCTCGGTCTTTCTGCCGGTTGCGCTCCTGCTTTACCAAACCGGCTCGCCGTTGAGCCTCCTGTACACGCTCGTCAGCGGCCACCGTTATCTGTGGAACAGCCTGTGGACGGCAGCCGTGGCGGCTACAGCGGCATCGGGACTTGGACTCTTTGCCGCCTATCTTGCCCAGCGCCGAAAGGGACCGGTGGGATTGCTCCTGACGTCCACGACCCAACTCGGGTATGCCGTTCCCGGCACCGTCCTCGGACTGAGCCTGATCCTCCTGTACAATGCCTACCTGCCATGGATCTATGGGACGGCCGCCATGGTGATCCTCGGCTACCTCCTGCGGTTTCTCCCGCAGGCGGTCCAGGGGAGTACGGCCGCGCTGGCCCAGGTCAATCCGAATCTGGAGGAGGCGGCCCGTAGTCTTGGCCGGTCCACCTGGCAGGCGCTTCGAGAGGTCACCGTCCCCCTCATCCGACCCGGGATTGCAGCTGGATGGATGCTCGTCTTCATCTCTTCGATGAAGGAGCTGGCGGCCACGCTCTTGCTCCGCCCAGCCGGATTCGACACCCTGCCGGTGAGAATCTGGATCGCCTCCATTGAGGTCGATAACACCGGGGCCGCGGCGACCTCGCTGATTCTTATCGCCATTACCGCGCTCCCCCTCTTCCTCATCAGCAGGCTTGACGCCACTGTATCACAGCTCAATTGAGGGCCATGATGGGCAACCTGGCGAAAAAGAGGATAGGAGAGATCGCGGCAGCAGGCACGAAGATGATCCCGCGGGAACAGGTCTCATCACCACGCCCCATGGTCATCCGGCTCGAGCAGGTGAGTAAGCACTACGGAGGAGACGGCGCCCCCGCGGTTGAGGAGATCTCCTTCTCCGTCGAGCAAGGAGAGATCCTGGTGTTGCTGGGACCCAGCGGCTGCGGCAAGACCACGACGCTGCGCCTCATCGCCGGATTTGAGGCCCCCGATGGCGGCCGGATCGAGATCGGCGGCCGAACGGTCGCTCACAACACGATCTTCCTGCCGCCTGAGCAGCGAGGCGTGGGAATGGTCTTCCAGGACTATGCGCTCTTCCCGCACCTGACCGTCCAGGAGAACGTCGCATTCGGCCTGCGTCACCTGGGGGCGGAGCAACAGCGGAACCGTATCGCGGAATCGCTGGACTTAGTAGGGCTCTCAACACTTCACGGACGGTACCCGTATGAGCTCTCCGGCGGGCAGCAGCAACGGGTTGCTTTGGCGCGTGCGCTGGCCCCAGGCCCACAGGTGGTCTTGTTGGATGAGCCGTTCAGCAACCTGGATGCCGATATGCGGGCGCAGATACGGGAAGATGTCAGCTCGATCCTCCGCCAGGCGGGAACCACCGCCATCTTCGTCACCCACGACCAGGAGGAGGCATTTGTCATCGCCGATCGGGTCGGGGTACTGAACCATGGACGCCTGGAGCAGCTCGACCATTCAGAGGCGATCTACCACACGCCGGCCACCCGTTTTATCGCCGGGTTCGTCGGGTCGGCCGATTTCGTCCCAGGTCTCGTCCAGGGTGAGCGAATCATTACGGAGCTGGGTACGTTCCCGAACCAGCAGGGGCTTTCGGTAGGACAGGCGGTGGAGATGATGATCAGGCCCGACGATATCGACCTGGTTCCTGATGAGGCAAGCGAGTCGACCGTACTTACCAGGCAGTTCCGTGGCGCAGAAAATCTCTATTGCGTACGCCTGCCATCCGGCCGGAAGATTCACAGCAGCCAAGGTTCGACGAAGCTGATCGAGCCGGGAACCAGGGTCTCCGTCAAGGCCAATCCGACCCATGTGGTCTGTTTCGGCATCAACGGGCTCGCGCAGTGAATCAGGCTTCGGAGGCCAACAATACGATGTGATAGGAGGAAGTGAAGTATTCAGCGATCAGCAACGGGCTGATTGCTGATAGCTGAATGAAGAAGGCGACTCCACCGCTCCCTGCTTGCCGGCCGGCGCGGTGAAGTCGCCTGATGCCTCGGATGGCCATTCTATCAAGCGACCCCATGGGGCCTTTCCGCTTTTGGCCTTCCTGGCTTTGTTATTTTATCAACCTCCCCGGAGGAAGTCTAGTGCCGTTCCAATTTAGGTACGGCATAACCTCCCTCTGCCATTAGTCGCAACAGGTTGGAACGGCACTAGACGACGCACCGGCGAGTGGTGAGGTGGAAGAAAGAATGTTTCGATACTGATGATTAGCCCGTGGATGAGACTTGAAGAGATCTTTCTTCGTTGCCCGGAAACAATCCGGGTCTTTGCTAAGTATGGCTTGGCCTGCCCTGGATGCTCCCTTGCCGCGTTCGACACGCTTGAGCGCGGAGCAAAGGCTCACGGTGTTGAGCTGGTAGCCCTCATGGACGAGATGAACGCAACAGTGGCCGAAGCATCCCCAGCCGAGGCCTTTGGCTAGTGACACTTACACTGACCTTTTCGTCAAGGAAATGAAACGATGTCATTCATTATATCCGGCTCGAAGCGGTTTCTTGTGGTCCTGTTTTACTGCGCGAAACGTTCGATCCGATCACAACCCGGTCGAATTGCCAGTCGTGCGACTCGAGACAGATTACCGAATCTTATGCAGCCACCAATGAGTTGGGCCCCGCTCCGCCAAGTCAGGCTCTGCAAACGGATCGGTAATCGAATGATCGGAATGACCCTGATCATCGCAGACTCCAAGCAACTCGATCTGCTGGGTGGGCTGAAATGCCTTCAGTGATCCAAGCGGGCAGACTTCGACCTTACTCAGGTTGGAAAGAATAACCGGTCATAAGCGGAGGCGCGCCTGTAATGGCAATGAAGGAGATGAGCATCAAAGGGATTCACCGATGTGGTAAGGCACGGCGGACAGCTCTGATTCTGGACTCCTCAGCCGGATGGAAACTGTGGATTGCTTTGACACGCGAAGAGGCGCACCGCATTGCGAGCGAGCTGAAAACCGAAGGCAACCACCCTGCCTGTCGATGTTATACGAATTCACTCTATGCGCTCATCGAGGGCCTGCTCTCACCGAGTGGCATTGGGATCACTTCGGTCATTCTGGACGCCTCGGGAGGCGATATGGTCGTGGCAACCGTCAAGATGCGGGTCGGCGCCCTCGATACGGCGGCGACGTGCCACACCGCCGACGCGCTCGCTCTGGCCATCCGTCTCCGGGTACCGGTCTTTGCGACCGAGACGCTGGCAAGGCTCGTTGAAGCGAAAGGCGCCAGGACTAGGCAGGATCCCCTGCCCACCGATGCCGAGGCGGCGCCATGGCTGGATAGGATCAAGCCGACGGACTTTGCCCAATAACCGCTTATACGGAAACGTTCCAGACACCATGGCTGGGGTCGTGACGCGTCACGGTTTCGCCGCCCCAACCGCCTACAAGATGAGGAGGAATATCATGAACGAGTCGCGACAATCGCATGCTTTCCACCGGTCAGGCAGGAACCGGGAATTACGGGTTCTCCTGTCACTGTTCGTTCCAGTTCTTACGATGCTGATGGGGTGCACATCCGCTATAGCTCAGCAGCCCCGCACGTACTTTATCGCTGCCGTCGATCTGGATTGGGACTACGCCCCAACCGGCATCAACCAGATCAGCGGGAACGCATTCGGCGAGAGCGAAAATGTCTTTGTGCAAAGCGGCAAAGAGCGAATCGGCAAAGTCTATCAGAAAGCCGCCTACCGCGAGTATACGGATGGGACCTTTGCGACCCGCAAAGCCGTCGAGCCGAGATGGCAACACTTGGGCCTCTTGGGTCCCGTCATCCGCGGGGAAGTCGGGGACACGCTTCAGGTCGTCTTTAAGAACATGACCGGCTTTCCCGCCAGTATGCATCCGCACGGCGTCCTGTATGCGAAAAGCTCCGAGGGGACGCCGTACAACGACGGCACCTCGGGATCCGATAAGGCCGACGACGCCGTTCCCCCGGGCGGGACCCACACCTATATCTGGCTCGTTCCAGAGCGGGCTGGTCCTGGACCGATGGATGGCAGCTCCCTTGCCTGGATGTACCACTCTCATACTGACGAGCCGAAAGACACGAATACCGGGCTCATCGGGCCGCTCATTATCACGCGCAAAGGAAGCGCCAACCCGGATGGCTCGCCAAAGGATATCGACCGGGAGTTCGTAACCCTCTTTACCGTGTTTGATGAAAACGTCAGCCATTATGTGGAACAGAACGTTGAACGATTCACCGGCAAGCCACGTCGGGTGCTGAAGAAGCGACTGGAGGATGAGGATTTTCGGGAAAGTAACCTCATGCATGCGGTCAACGGTTACGTCTATGGCAATCTACCCGGACTGACCATGAAGCAGGGCGAACGGGTGCGCTGGTACCTGCAGGCTTACGGGACTGAGGTAGATCTGCATACGCCGCATTGGCACGGTCAGACTGCGCTGATAATGGGGATGCGCATGGATATGGTGGAATTGTTGCCCGGAAGCATGAAGACGGCGGACATGACGCCGGACGTTCCGGGCACCTGGCTGTATCACTGTCACGTGAACGACCACATCGATGCGGGGATGATGGCGCTGTTTACGGTCACTGAATAGCGAGGAGGTTGTCACAAAGTGAGCCGACGCGATCTGACGATCCTTGATGAGTGTGGCCTCAGCCGCAGACGGTTCCTTACGGCGATCGCGGGAGGCGCCGGGGGAATGCTCTTTGGGTTGCTCTCGCCCGGAACGGCACGGGGCAACTCGAAGATGCGCACGCTGACCCTCGGCCGTGTGCTTATGGGCACGGCCGTGGAGATCGAGGCGAATCACCCTGACCTCTCGATCGCCAGAAGCGCGATCGAGGCAGGCCTTCAGCGGATGGAGAGCGTAGATCGCCTGATGACGGTCTTTCGACACGACAGTGAGATCGGCTTGGTGAACCGCGTGGCCGCCACACGCGCGGTCGCAGTCGGGCAGGAGACCTTCACTGTCCTGACAGAGGCTGAACATATAGGGCTGACAAGTGGCGGGGCCTTTGATGTCACCATCCACCCGTTGGTGCAGCTCTGGCACCGTACGGCCAAGGAAGACCGGCTTCCGTCATCGCAGGCGATCGAGGCGACACTCGGCCTGGTGGGTCATGATGGGCTGTCGCTTGACCCTGATAATCGCAGCGTTCGGCTGCAGCGCGCCGGAATGGGTATCGATCTTGGAGGGATCGCGAAGGGGTATGCCGTCGATGTCGCCGCAGAGACATTGAGGCATGACGGCGTACACAGCGGGTTAATCGACGCGGGGGGCGACCTGCGAGTTGTCGGCTGCAACCGGGACGGAGGTATCTGGAAGATCGGCCTGCGGCATCCCCTTGCCTCCTCGAGACTGTTGCTCTCGGTGCTGGTTGAGGATGCGGCGGTGGCGACATCCGGCAATTACTTTCGCTACGTCACCGTTAGCGGGCGGCAGTACGGACATCTGCTGCACCCGAGAACCGGAACGCCGGCAGATACCGCGCTGAGCGCCACCGTCATCGCCCGGAGTGCAATACGCGCCGACGCTCTGGCTACCGCCGCCATGGTCCACGGAGCAGACGCGATGGCCTTCATTCGACGCGTAGGCGGGATCGAAGGGATCGTGGTCCACCCGCTGGCTCACCATCCAGGTAAGGTCTTGGTTCAGATGACGCCGGGGCTTCGTCACCGGGTGGAGCTATTGGACCGCACTGCTGAACTTGAAGGGTAACCTGCTCACATACCGAAAGGAGAGAAAGAATGAAGGAAAGGAAGGTGTTGCGATGTCTCACGGCCGCATTGATGGTCGGGATCGCCTGGCCCATCATAGCGGTCGCAGCGCCGCCACCATTAGAGGTTCTGGAAAAGCAACTGAAGGAGCTGCAGACGCAAATCGAACAGCTCAAGCAGGACAAGCAGGAGCAGGACCGAAGGATGAGGGAAATCGAGATGGCCGAGAAGGAACGCGCGACCAAAGAGGTGAAGCGAGGAGAAGAACAGGAGCGAAAGACCGGCATTCTCGCCGAGGAACTCGAGGCAATTAAGAGGAGGTACTTGCTGCCCGAAACGGTGGAACTCAAGAGCCATTACGGTCTGGGTCCTGCGGCATCGAAGGTCTATCAGCTTCCCAGGGGGCTGTCGATCGGCGGCTACGGCGAGGCCGGCGGCACCTTCTACATCGCCGACAACGACGTGCCGGAGAACGCCAAAAAGAAAGATACCGCCGACATGTACCGCTTCGTCACCTATATCGGGTATAAGTTCACCGACCGGATCATTATGAACTCGGAGATCGAATTTGAGCACGGCACGACTTCGTCAACCAAGTCCTCCAGCGACGGCTCAGTCAGTGTGGAATTTGCCAACCTGGACTTCCTCCTGACCGATTGGGCGAACATCAGAGCGGGGCTGCTCCTGATGCCGATGGGATACCTCAACGAGATCCACGAGCCTCCCTACTATTTCGGAAATTTGCGTCCGGAGGTGGAGCGGCGGATCATCCCGTCCACCTGGCGGGAGCTGGGGGTAGGGCTTCACGGCACCATCCTCCCCGGTCTGACCTACCGGACCTATGTCACAAACAGTCTGAACGCCAAAGGCTTTACCAGCACCGACATCCGAGGAGCCAGGCAAAATGGGAACCGAGCCCTGATGGAAGACGTGGCCTGGACCGGTCGCCTCGATTACAGCCCCATCCCTGGCCTCCAGGTCGGGGGATCGTTCTTCTGGGGCGAGACCGGACAGGACCAACTGTTTGAGACGAGCGCAGATCCGACGGCTTCAAAAAAGAAAAAGGTCAATCCGAACCTCACGCTTTTCGAAGCTCATGCCGAGTATGAGTATCGAGGGCTGCGGCTCCGCACGCTGTACGCTCAGGGGAACATTAGCGATGCCCGCACCTTGAGCATCGACTTGAAGCAACCCATCAGCAGCCGGATCATGGGCGGGTATGTGGAGGCCGGCTATGACATCCTGCCGCTTATCTTCCCCGAGACCGAGATGTATCTGGCTCCCTTTATTCGGTATGAGCGGATCGATACCCAGGCTGATGTCCCGTCCGGCTTCACCTCTGATGAGACAAAAGACATTCAGGTCATTAATACCGGCCTCAACTTCAAGCCTGTCCCGAACGTGGTACTCAAGTTCGATTATCGCAACCTCTGGGCGGCGGAGGGAAAGGTTGCAGACGAGATCAATGTAGGTCTCGGCTTCAACTTTTAGTCGGCGTCAAAGAGGATGATACAATGGGTGTTCGCGGGGGCCGCGAGGCGGCATAGCAGCCCGCCTTGCAGGCCCCCGTCACCCCTTACCTCAAGGACAAGGCGAATGCGTGTCGTGATCATCCTGATACTCATCGTGCTGGCCTTCACAGCGCCGGCCGACCTGACCGCCAAGGTATTTTATGCGAAGGATGAGGCTATCCGAGCGGCGTTTCCGGAAGCCGACGTCATCGAGAACCAAGTATTTTTTCTGACAGACGACCAGAAAAATCAGGTCGAGGCCCTCGCGCGAACGCCGTTGGATTCCAAACTGGTGACGATATACATAGGAAAACGAGGCCAGAAGCTGCTCGGCTATGCGATGATCGACGCGCACACGGTACGGACCCTACCTGAGGCTGTCATGGTCGCACTCACTCCGGACGGACGGGTGTCCTCCACGCTCGTCCTGGCCTTTTATGAGCCCCTGGATTACCTTCCGAATGAGCGCTGGCTCAAGCAGTTCGATCAGGCAAGGCTCGCCCCGGATCTCCGGGTGGGAGGCAGGATTGCGGGAATCACCGGAGCGACGTTGACCGCTCGGGCGATGACCACGTCGGTACGCAAGGTGCTGGCTTTCTATCAGGTATTGATCGCCAAAGGGAGGGGATGATGCGTTTCGTCGTCACCGGAGAGTGGACCCAGAACCGGCTGCTTCGCGCCATCATTCTGTGGTTTCTCTTTTACAGCGCGGGCCTGTGGCTCACCAACGCATTGTTCTTCTTTAACCAGATGGGGCTTGATTACGAGTCCGTTGTCGCCCACTACGGGGGGTCCGAGGTGCAGTTCATGCCGCCTCGCAGTTACAAGGTGTTACTCGAGATCAGTCATTTCCATCTCCTGGCGATGGGCGTCTTCATCCTGACGCTGAGCCACCTTGTGCTGTTCGTGCCCTTCAGGCCTCTGACCAAGATCTGGCTGATACACCTGACCTTCGTGTCCGCGATTTCCAACGAGGCCGCGGGTTGGTTGATCCGGTTTGCGCACCCCTCCTTCGCCTATCTCAAGATCGGCGCCTTCCTTCTCCTCCAGACCACTATGGCAGTGCTGATCGTCTCTGTCCTCGGTGCGCTGTACATGAAGGTTCCCAACGCCTATCGGGACGATCTTCGAAAGGCAGAATAAAACATGAACACGCAAAAGATACCGGTGCTGTGTACGGTCGCTGAATAGAGAGGGGGTTATTGTATGCATCAGGAGCAGTGGTCGACAGGAGAGAGTCGAGGTCGGAAGACGGCTCGCCAGGAGAAGGAGTTCATTCTGGGCGACCAGTTCAATGAGGACGGAACGACACGGATCGAGGTCGCTCTTCTGACCTCTGAAGGCACAACGAAACTGGAGCTTCGACTGTTAGGCTGGGGCGAGGGGATCGGCTGGTACATCCAGCGGCGTATCCAGCTCGATACGCTTCAGATCGGGGCCCTGAAAGCGATTCTGGGCAGGGGCGCAGCTCAAGTGAAATCGTCTGCTCGGACATTGAAAACGACATGCACAATCGGCACAGACACACCCAGAAACCCTCAAGGATTGAGCCTCTCGCTCCGCCCCTGAGGGTTCCGAGAGGAAGCGATGGTCTTGGATCAGGCAACCTGTTTTAGGCGCACCTCTTTGGTGGCGATGACGAGCCGTTTCTGAGCGAGGAGCTTTTCGAAGCTCTCGATGTGCTCTTGCGTATCGAGGCAAAGCTGCTCAACAAATACACGCAGAGGGACGTCGTCTCCGACCTCGGACAGCAGCGTAGTCAGGGCCTTGAGGGCCTCCCGCTCTGCCGCCAGGCCCTGTCCAAGCATCTCGGCCACCTCGAGCGATTGCGTAATCAACGCCGGCTCAATGGTAGGGAACCGCCCAGGGCGACAATCTTATCGCCAAGGCGAGCTGCATGTCCCATCTCGTCTTTAGCGCGCTCTCTGAAAAGCCCGGCAAGATACTCGCGTTCCAGGCCCTGAATCAACATGCTGTTCTGAAGGTATTGAATCATGGTCGCGTATTCGATGGCCAGGCATTGATTAAGTCCTGTGATCGCCCGCTGAACGTCCATGGCTTCCTCCTTTCCTCATGGCCTTGCAGGCTGAGGGAGTAAGGGAACGGCGTGCGGCGTAGAAAGCGCCCCGAATACTTCATAACTTAGACCCCATTGCAGAAGGTGTCAACCTCACTATGGGTAGGCAGATCGGCTCCAAGAGATCACCTGAAGCTGTCCAGGCTTTGCTGGGCAAGAGGCTCATGGCCCTTCGGGCGGTGCGCGGTCTTCGTCAGGAGGCGATCGAGGCAAGGGGCCTCAATTACAAGTACCTCCAGCGGATCGAGGCGGGGCGCTGCAATCTGACGCTCGGAACCCTCCAGCGAATCGTCCTGGCCCTGGAACTGGAGGTCGAAGACCTGTTCCAATTCCCCCCTGGGGTCGTCCCAACACCTTCCGGAATCCCAAGAGGTTGTTGGCCTCGTGACGGCAATGATCGGCAGCCGAGACCGGGGGCGCTCAAGAAACTGCAAATCTTTATTATGGAGATCCTGGATCGAAAACCGTAAGATAGGCAAGGAGAGTAGATGCCCATTTTCAACCTGTTCTGGGATCGACCGGTGCCAGGCGGCTAGAGAAGGGGATTGGAGTGTCAGCCTCCGAAGCAGAAGGGAGATGTCAATGACCGCAGAGCAATCGACACAATTGGCGGATCTGCCAGGCGGCGACCTGGATGTCGCGAAGATGCCGGGTCACTGGCTCCTTGCCCGACTTGGCAAGCGCGTCTTGCGCCCCGGAGGTCTCGGTCTAACGCGAGCACTGCTCGATGACTTGGCGATCGGACCGGACGACGACGTAGTCGAGTTCGCACCCGGCCTGGGCGTGACGGCGAGTATGATCCTGGAGCGGAAGCCTCGGCGCTATGTGGGCGTCGAGCGGGACGCAAAGGCAATGCAGTGGACGGCTCGGCAACTCCCCCACAGCCCGAATGTATCAGTTGTCGTCGGCGCTGCAGATCAAACGAATCAACCTGACGGCTCGGCATCGGTCGTCATCGGCGAGGCCATGCTGAGCATGCACGCCCAGGAGCGAAAGCGCCTGATCGCGGCGGAAGCGTTCCGGCTCCTGCGTCCTGGGGGCCGCTACGGCATTCATGAGCTCGCTGTTGTTCCCGACGATATACCGGCCGACCAAAAGCAGGAGATCGATGGTATGTTGTCGTCGGTGATCCATGTTGGCACTCGCTCCTTGCCAGAACACGAGTGGAGGGCCCTGTTGGAGGGGGTCGGATTCCGCATCATAGCGTCCGGATACGCGCCGATGCACCTGCTGAGGCCGAGGCGCCTGGTCCAGGATGAGGGGGTAGTCGGAGCGGTGAGGCTCGCGAAGAACCTCCTACTCGATGGCGCGGCGCGGCGACGGGTGCTCGCGATGCGACGGGTATTCGAGCATTACCGCAACAATCTGGGCGCAATCTTCCTCATCGGGCAGAAGGGTCTGGATTGAAATGGCCAAGTGGCTCTGTTGCTATGCATGGGTGGTTGGGGTATGGAGAGGGAAGAGGAAAAAGCGAGCTAACGTGCCTCAGTGAGGCCGGAGAACGGCTGCTGGTCCCTTTGCATTAAGGGCACATGCCTGTTCAAGCGTGCAGGTCCCGGCTTCAAGCTGGAAGGTGGTGTGGGCGATGCCGAAGCGCTCCTTCAGCATATGGCTGATCCGATCGAGCAGCCGATTGCCCTGGCTGGCCTGAAGATCAGCCACCTGAAGGTGGCAACTCATAGCATAGACATGAGAGCTCAAGCTCCAGACATGCAGGTCGTGCACATCCTTGACCTCCGGAAAGGTGCGCACTGTTCGTAAGAGGAGATCCACTTGGACCCCGCGCGGAACGCCCTCCATCAACACATTCACTGTCTCTGCCACGATGTCCCAGCAGCCGACCAACACCAACAGCCCGATCACACAACTCAGGAGCGGATCGATTAAGCTCCAGCCACTGAGCAGTATAATAACCCCGGCCGCCACGACACCAAGCGACACGAACCCATCGCTCAGCAGGTGTAGAAAGGCGCTTCGGATATTGAGATCTCTGGTCCCTTCCCGGAGCGACAGGGCGACCCCGACATTGATCAGAAATCCGATCCCTGCGACTGCCATCATGACGGGCGCTTCCGGCGTAACCGGCGATCCCAGCCGATTGACGGCCACATAGAACAGCCACAATGTGATGCCGATCAGCGCGATCCCGTTGGCAAGGGCGGCCAGGATGCTGGCTCGATGATAGCCAAAGGTCTTTCGTTCGTTGGCAGGGCGCTCCACTTGTCGAAGCGCAACCCATGAAATCGCTAGTCCGATCACGTCGCTGAAGTTATGCCACGCATCGCCTATGAGGGCAAGACTCCCGGCAGTCAGGCCCGCTATCAACTCGGTCAGGGCAAACAGGAGGTTCAGAACTATCCCTATTTGCAAGCGCCGGCTGATCGAGCCCCCGCTGTCCCGGACAATTCCTGTATGCATCCCGACCCCCACCTTACTGCCCTGCGACGGGCGGCCCGTCGTTCTCAGGTAGGGCAAGATTCTGGATTACCTGACCCCGCGCCCCCTTCAACGAAATCGGCCGACCATTCAGCATGAGGGTCACCCCTCCGGCATTGCCGATCGTCACAACAAATCCATTATTCGCCGACCATGACGCCGTCTCGCCAGGATGTAACAGGGCCTGTCTCCGAGGCGCCCCATCTGAGGTCACCGCAATCCAGGTCATTTCCTTCGCCTCAGCCCGAAGTTTATACCGGGCGGGAGGGCCCTGTGGCTCCTGTGGTGCGGGATCAGTAACTTGGTGGGGTGAGACGGACCCGTCTGGCTGCCCTGTACTCAGGGATGGGGCTTGAGAGCCTGGCGAAACCGCAGTCGCAACCTCTGGAAGGGACGTAGCCGCACCTTGGGACTCTGGTAATTCCAGCCGGCGATCCGGCGGCATTGCCGACTCTCGCCCGGACAGAAGGGACAGCCCGATAAAGATAAGGGGAATCACGATTACCGCAGGCAGCAGATACATAGCCAGGCGACGGAGATCGATCTGCGACCCCATTGAGGACACCGGATGCGACAACCCGCTCTCTCGCCTGGCCGAACTGACCTGGTCCTTCAACTGTGCCGCAACCTGTTTTGGATCAAGGCCAAGAAATGTGGCATATTCCGTCAGAAACCGGATGAGATACAATGAATCTGGGACCAGGTGGAACTGCTCCTGCTCCAACAGTCGGATGAAGGAGAGGGGAACCTTACTGGCGGCGGCGGCGGCCTCGATCGTGAGGCCCTTTGCCGTCCTGGCTCCCTGTAGGAGCGGGCCAATCGTGCTCGTCGAACTACCTTCTTCGCTATCCATCTTGCCCTCTTCTCGCATCAGTCATTCCTATCTTATGGGCACCGAGCCGTCGCCGTTTCATCTAACCAGAAGGAGAGACTGCCCGTCCATAAGCGGACCCACTCACCTCCTGTTAGCTCCGAACCCAGGTTACTACTCTTGTACGCTAGCATACTGGAGCATGAGAGGCAAGCGGAGGGCGAGACTATTGGTGTCCATTGCTGCCGTTCAGTTCGGCAATTTGTGTCAGCGCCTCATGCCATGACTCGACCCGGCGCACGTTGCCGGGAAGCGGACCCTGATTCCATGGGCGATCGAACAGCAGGACCGGGATAGCGGCCCCCGCCACCGTAAGGGCGACCGTCAGCTCATCCTCAATGAAGAGACTGAGTGCTAATCCTGATGCGACATCCGCCTTGTGGCGTTCCACCGGGTCGCACGTCCTGTGCACAACCGCCTCAAAGTAAGACCGTACGCCGACGCGCGCCAGCCAATCCATCGTAATTCGCTCATCTCGCGGGGTCCGACCGGTGATGATATACAGATCATGGCCGCCGTCAACCAATGTTTCCACCGCTTCTTTAGCGTGGGGGATAAGCGATCTGGATGAGAAGAAACCGTTCTCGATCAGTTCTGTGAAGAAGTCGTCAGCCTCTTGCCGGGGAATCTGGGGAAATCGGTCGGCGATCCGCCACGCGGCATCAGGCAGTTCAATATCAAGGTCAAAATGCCTATTAAACGCCTGCGTAAAATGCGGCAGCGAATCGGCCAGGACATCGTCGAGATCGATCCCGATCTTCATCCCTGGCGCTCCCCGATCCAGACGGTAGCAGGGCAGATAGCCCTGAAGGCACAGAAACTACAGACCCACTGACTGGGGGTCGCCTGAAAGAGACCCCCCCGAATCCCGATTGCAGCCGCCCGAACCCGTTCGACCGCCTGATCGAGATCTTTTTCCTTTTTCACTGCCTGCCCGACGATGACGCCGCTTGGGGTCAGGAAATGCAACTCCACCCGATCCGGCAACCGGCCGATCGATTCCCGGTAGGCCAGCGCATACAGCGCAAGTTGCTGGCTCTCCCGGGCCTCTTTGTCTGCCGCTTTTTGGTCCCGGACCGACGACGACTTATAGTCGATAATTACGATCTCACCCTCACGCTCATCTACCCGATCCATAATGCCGGTGACGAGATCGTCACCGAGCTGGAACCGGAATCGTTTCTCGACCGACGTCGGCAGCGGTCCATTCGCGGCACCGGCATGGAAGCGGGTCAGGGCATCCCGACCTTCCTGCATCCGCCGCTCCTCGTGTTCCCGGGAGATGAACCCTTCATTGACCCAGTGGGCTTCAAACGATTCGATCAGATCGTCAAGCGACATTGTGTGCCCGGCAAGCCGTTGGGTATTATACGCCTGAACGGCCCGATGCAGCGCGGCGCCGTAGATGATCGTATGTTCCCTGAGAACGGGTACCCGCAGGATATGGACATATTTGTATTTCAACGGGCAGGTCAGATAGTCATCGATCTGATAGTGGGAGAGGCTGAGCGGGGTGTCAGCCCGGATCGCAAGATCGATGGCGACCTGGGGCGGCGGCGCGTATCGACCTATGACCGCCTCTGCCGTCCCTCGCCATGGCTGCTCTTCCTCCTCTTTCGGCAGGGCCAGCGCCTCCGCCAGGAACCGGCTGCGCTTCCATTCCCGCTTTGTTCCGTAATCCTTCGCCCGCGTAAGGAACAGGAACCGCTTAGCCCGCGTCATGCCCACATAAAACAGGCGCCGCTCCTCCTGCTGATGAAAGTCGCCGGACGGCAGCGTCTCTTTAATCAGCTCATCGGGAAGCGGGATTGCCTCCCGCCGATCGATCGAGGGAAACCGTTTCTCGACCAGGCCCACAAGAAACACCGCCTCGAACTCGAGGCCCTTGGCCTTGTGCAGCGTGAGCACGGCCACCCCTTCCTCCGCCGCCTCGCCCTCCGCAACGGGCGGGTTCTCGCCCGCCTCGATCAGCATCGTCAGATACGGAACAAAGCCGGCCACGCGGTCCTGGGGCGCCACCTCGCCGAACCGCTGAACCAGGCCGAAGAATGCGGCGAGGTTGCTGACCCGTTGATGGTCGCGCGAAGAGTTCGAATGCAGCAGTCGCTTGCCATAGCCAGGCTGTTCCATCAGAAACTCGTACAGGATACGTCCCGTCACCTCCCGAGCCGCTTTGTCCAGATAGCGATGCAAATCACTCAGGAGGGCCGTGGCAGCAGCAATCCCTTCAGTCGAGACCCCGGACAGCTCGGGCACAGCGCCTGGTCGCCTCGTCAGATCGAGCAACACCTCATAGAGACTGCGATGCTTCCGGCGCGCATGGGCGTTGCAGAGGGTCAAATCGGCAGCCGGCAACCCGTAGATATCGGAGCCGGCCAGATGAAAGAGACTCAGGGAGTCGTATGGATCAGCCAGCAGACGGAGGAACGAGATCACCAGACGTATCTCATCCCTGTCGTACAGACCCTTCGCCCCGCTGAAGCTCCACGGGATCCCCTTCATGTTCAGCGCCCGCAGCAATGGGTCGGCATCGCTGTTTCGCCGGACCAGAATGGCGATGTCGCCAAGCGCGCACGCCTTGGCCTCGACCAGCTCCTCGATCCTTTCGACCACCCAGTCGGCTTCCTCCTGATAGGTCTGAAAGACTACGCTCTCAACGGCCGGGCCGTCACCATTGCAAGGCTTCAGGCGCTTGTCGACACCTTCCTGATACTCCAGCCGGTCGGGGTTGTTGTGCTGGATCAGACGGTACGCAGCATCAAGAACGTTCGGCGTCGAGCGATAGTTCTCTGCAAGGACGATCGTCTCGGCGTCAGGAAACTCACGGCGGAAGCTGAGGATGTTGCTGATCGAGGCCCCTCGAAACTTGAAGATCGACTGGTCGTCATCCCCCACCACCGTCACATTCCGATGAGCGGCCGTCAGTAGCTTCACGATCTGAAATTGGGCATAGTTGGTATCCTGGAACTCATCGACCAGGATATACCGGAACCGCTCCTGCAATCGTTGGAGTACCAGTGGATGTTCCCGAAGCAGGCTGAGCGTCCGCGTCATCAGATCGCCGAAATCCAACTTTCCTTCCCGAGCCATCAGTTCCTGGTACTGCCGGTAGACCCTGGCGATCTCCATCTCCCGCGTCGCCTGCTCCGCCAGCGCCTTGTCGTCCGGAGCGGCCGTCGCTCGACCTGCCAGCTCCTCCGCGTAACTCGCGTACTGCTCGGGGCCGACATCCTCGTCCTTGGCTCGACTGAACAGTTGGAGCAGCGCCTGCACGTGCCGCAGCGGACTGCCGAGCGGCCGGAAATAGTCTAATGGAAGCTCGAACAGGTGCTCCTGAAAGAAGATGACCTGCTCCGGCACCGTCAGCAGGCGGAAGTCCGGACTCAGCCCCAGCACCAGGGCATGCTCCCGAAGCACGCGATCTCCGAAGGCGTGGAAGGTAGAGATCCAGGTATCGGTGAACCCGTACGGGACCAGCAGGTCCACACGCCGCTCCATCTCCGCCGCCGCCTTCTCGGTAAAGGTCAGCGCCAGCACCTGCTCCGGCCGGGCCC
>NSJM01000116.1 GCA_002634395.1 Candidatus Methylomirabilis sp. | reverse complement strand
CTGAAGGCTGAAAGCTTTCTGGTGTAGCCACTTCCTCCCTTCAGCCTTCAGTCTATCTACCTTCAGCCTCTTACCTCCGGTGCTGATAGCTGAGCGCTGCACGCTGGCAGCTTCCCCCGATAGGGGGGCGTGCTAAAAAAACGCCTGGATCGCGAGCAGCGCATCGTTATCATGATCTCTATGAGTATATTCGAGCCGCAGTGCCCAGTTTTGCGACAGCGTGTAGCGTGACCCGACGAACCACCGAATGTCATCGGACTTCTCACCCAGCGCATACTTCAGATACGTCCCCGTTGCCATAAGTTTCCAGCGCTCAGTCAAGTCTGACAGCACCCCGACTGTTCCGCCGCCTCCGATACGATGCCGCTCTTCGTAGGCGCCACCATAATTCCCCTCTGCTTCCGCAAACGCAAACAGGACTTCTCGCCTCAGCAATCGAGATTCGACGGCTCCCCCGATACCGCCGTTAACGACCCCACTACTGCAAAGCTTACAGCCATGGTGCGTGATCGTCTGCATTCCAACATGAATTTTCCACGATGGGGCATGGAACACCGAGTCAACCGGCGAGAGGGACAAGACATTGGCGAGCGTTGCCCGTTCAATTCGTGTCCGGTCAGCCCGGTTGTAATGGCGGGCTGTAACGGATGCGATTTCGATCTGGGCATCGGGGGTGTACCCCGCCTCCGGATCAAGCAGATCGTGGTACCCCGCCCGCACTGTGACTTCTTCAAACGTATCATTGTTCCTCCAACCGGCTCCCACGCTGACGCGGGAGGTCTTGTGCCCTAACTCCGGCTGTTTCGCAAACGGCATCACCATAAAATCCTCGGATGGAATCCGGAGTCGACTGCGGGCTGTCAATGCCGTCCTGTTTCGCTCTTTCAACTCAAACGCCGACTCGTCAGTTGTATCGATGCGATATCGTAAGTAGTCTGACGTAAGATCGAGCAGGAATGCTTGGCGTGGATGACTCAGTCGGACAAAAGCCGGTGATGCAAGTTCACCCAGATCCTGTGTCATCCGGTAAGCCAACGCACGATCTTCGGGCGATAAGGACTCACGTTTGCGCCGGATGATGTTGCTGCGAGAGGGACGATAGGTAATCTCTGAGACCAACCCCGGCTTGGACGCAATAAGTCGGACCGTATCGGCCGGGACGGTCCAGAAAAGAAACTCGTCCGTCAGGTGTAAGGTCGGATCTGCATAATCGAGCAACGTCAGAAGATGATAGGAACAGTTTTCCTTAAAGAAAAAATAATCAAACGAGGCATTCCCCAATTCCCACGCATGCATCAGAAGACGCTGCACTTGTTGCTCGGTGAGATTCAGACGGTACTCCCAGATATCACGATTCTCGATGTCGCGATATTCCTGCACTTTCAGATAGTACGGAATGGTCGAGAAAAATCCCTTATAGAGTCCGAAGATACCGCGAATCGGATAGGCGATGCCGGCGTCCGGCGGCACGTCCGCCGCATAATTGATGGTGTAGGCGAGGATTCGTGTCTGCTCAGTCTGCCCTTGCTGATCGACCCGCAGCAAGGTATGCCCGAACATTGAGGCGGGATTATTCATGAAGGCCGAAGGAAAAATCAGCGTAATAGACCGGGCTTCAAAATCCACAAACCACCGATCGAACCGTTCGCACGCCATCTTCGGCAAGCGCGAATCGTCGAATTGCAATTTCTGTCTTAACCAGTGATAGCGCGCAATGAACGCGCATTGCGCCGGCTGCTTAGAGCGCCCCACCAATTCTGACGAGAAGAATTGCGCCAGCGTTGCATCGAGCTCCGCTTGAGGGTTGGTCTTTCCTCCTGGCGAGAGAAAAAATCCGGGATCGTCCTGTTCGCTTTCATATCCGTTGAAAAGACGGGGGCGATAATGGAGGAGCAGATGCCACTCGCGGTCGTCCGCGAGTTGACTTGTACGCGCCTGAACCTTGAGTTCTGTCAGATATGCGCTGGCGGTGAGAGGCGCTGCACTGGCGGGCGGGGAGGCGAGGAAGACGACAGAAAAAAGGATCCAACCAGACAGAAGCAATATCCGAAAGAAAAAACAGAACGGGTCCTGACCATGAGGCCAGGACCCGTTCATCGCATTACCGAGAAGAGGCTTTAGCCAGCACCGGATGACCGGCAATGGCTTCATTGATCGCCTTTACCATAGCCACCGGAGAAGCTTCACCTGCCTTAACCAGTGACGTGTAGCGTTCCTGGGTCATTGCGAAGAAGGCACCGTGCTGATCAGCCGGTATGCCCATCAAGGTCGCCAGCGAGGCGAGGTGTTCCCCCTGACCACGGGCCATTTCCTGGGAGAGATTCTCAAAATTCAACTCAGCGAACATAACCGTCTTGCTGTCGCCCATGATCTTACCGTCATTGGTGCAGCCGGAGGTCCCTGAGCTGATACCGAACGTAGTGCTACCAAAGGTCCCGTTAGTCGTGGCCATCATGACCTGCGGGGCAATGTCCTTTTGCCGCTGATAGTCGCTCCAGGCGAGCTTGCCCAGGCCGCATCCCGGTCCCGTATCGGGATTCGGCGCCGCCATCGCAAGACCTGCCTGCATTCCAAACAGTACCGCAACCGACAACATGGCCGCTTTTTTCACCATAAGTCCTCCTTTTGTGAATGTACAACGATTCGCCGTCCATTCCACGCGCCACGCGCATTATAGCTGAAACAACCCGTAATGTTGAGAAAGATTATGGTTCTTCCGGCTTTTCCGTGGGTCGCGCCCGGACTGTGCCTGCACGGACCGATCCTGGACCATGCCGAGGAGAACGCGCGGAGATGGAACACTGACCGGGCGCCATATCTGTGGTTGTATGCGGAGGAGAACCCGTCGCACTGTCCGGACTCGCCGACGCTACCATGTTGGTGCGGATCCGGTCAAGACCGCAGACAGGGTCTTCTATCCCTTACTCTCAGGGGCTCAATCCGAGGCATTTTCCTTCGTGGCTTAGTCGTGCAGTCGCCGGAGCGCGTCCGGCCGTAACAGGTACTTACGTCCGCGCCTGGTCCAAAATCGCCGAAGCGGCCCCTTGATGGCCGCATGCTGTCGCGTGGCGCGATTATGACTGTCCGCCCTCTTCGAGACGATCAAGCGAACCTGGCCGTGAGGATCGATGACGATGGTACAGCCGGCCAGCAACTCCACCAGCTCTCCGCCTCGCGTGACCGTACACGACTGCGTCACCTCGGCGACAAGATCGAACAGCACCGTTCCATCCGGCGATGTGCGGCGCGCGCATCGAATCGACTCGACGAGCGGGGGCGAAGCGTAGGTGATGCCCTTGGGTAGGCGCTGCCCTGAAACGATAACACCGCACCGATGAGCATGGTCGACACTCGTGATGAACGCGCCCAGGGCCGTGGCCTGACGGCGCAACTCGGCGGCGTTGGCCGGATGACCGGGGTCGCCGTCGAAACGAAGGTCCTTGAAGGCGAGTCCGGGAACGTGGAGCGCCTCGGCCGGCGCCTGCCAGCGAACCGCATCCTCCGTCATGAACTGCACGTGATCGGGAAAGATTCGTCGCCGTCGGAACGACCGCATGAGCGCTTCCCGGTAACCCCACTTGTCGTCTGGAACCAACTCGGAGTCGGCGGTGACAAGCGCGCGAAGGTACTCGCCCATCTCGAGATCGACGGGTGGGCAGTAGTCGATGGCGCGGATGCAGATATCGAGGAACCGGCCGGCTACGTCGCAGGCTTCCTGTGCCAGCGCGCGAACCAACTCGTCGCCGAGTGGTGCCTGGCCCACTGCTCGTGGGTCGAGACCGGCAATCCGGAATAACCGTTCCCCCTTGCGCCGTACGACCGTCACAAACGCCTCGAACACCGCCGAGACGAGCACCGAGCCGAGTTGATGCGGATCGAGCTCGGGGTCGTAGCAGAGCGGACCTTCGCCATCGCCGGGTGGCGCATCGGAATCAAACGGTGCAAGACCGGCTATGTCAATGGCCGATCGGAGGGCGGCGGCTCGACCTGGTGTCGAGCGCGCGTACCCGAACTCGCGCGCCACATCCGCAAGCAACGAGCCGTGCGCGATGGCGCCGCGCGATTCGCGAATCGCCTGTTCCACGACGCCCGGATAGCTGAAGTGCAGGAACAACGCCACCAGATCCGAAAAGCCCTCGTGAAACGCGGGCACGTCGGGATTCGTGGGTACTGCGAACGACGATCGCAGCGAGTCGAGCAGCGCGTGCGTCGTCTCGTGCGCAACCACGTCATGCGAGAGCGCCGTGAGAACGAGTCCTCTGCTCACCACGAAACCGGCCGGCTTCGCGCCGGCCCTGAAATAGCCGAACGACACATCACCGGCCTCTCGAGTGTAGCCGGCGTTGTGCTGGCGCATGCCGAATGGGCGCACGATGAGCCTGGCACGCGTCTTACCGTCGAGCCCTTCAGACGCCCAGGAAATGTCCCGACCGAGCGCGCGTCGAAACGCCGCGTACGTGAGGCTGCAGACGGCATACACCATCTGTGATGCAAACTGACCGTTGGCGGGCGATGGCATCAGCCCGCCCGACATCAACAAGTAAGGATCGTCGAGATCCAGGGGCGGCGCATCGAGGGGCTTAGGCGCGCCGGCAGGATCGATCTCGAACAACGACCCGATCGGCCCGGGCTCCAGGTCCTCATACGGCACGCCTACGGTGGCCACGCCTCCGACTCTGTGTGACACGGACGGATCCAAGGTATAGATCCTGAGCGGACGCAGGAGGGGCGCCCCGTGCGACCGCCGGTACGGGCGTGTCAGCGCCTGTCGTTCTACACGCGAGCTGATCTCGAACAGCGGTGACGCGGGGCTCGTCTTCTTGGCCATGATATCGATACGGTCGATCTTGGTTGGAGCCTGAGGGTTTGCGCTATGTGCCGAGTCGACTGAACAGGACGCGGCCCTGGAGTATTCCGGAGTTCACGGCGGGACGATGGACACTACTACGCGCGTCGGCGTGACCTCGACGATACGCCACATCATCGCCTGTTCGCGATCGGTCGCGGGCACCTTGATCACGATACCCTCCGACGTCGCACGCCACCGCCCCGCCCGCGGTACGGGCCTGTCGTCTGGGCCACCTACGAACACCTGGGCGGCGCCTCCAGCCCAAAGCTCAAATTGTTCACGCGGGCGACGAGAGAGCGGAATCTGGTCGGTTTCCGGACAGTAGACGGCCCCGGCCTTGGTGTCCTGCTCGAACGTATGGATCCACCTGATGCCACAGATCGTGGACGGATCCACGCGTGCCTTTCTTGACGAGCGGGCCATAGCGCAGGCAGCCTCCGGACTCGAGCGCCCTCGCAGAGTCTACTTCAGCCCGCTCCGACTCGTATCAAGCGCCGCTCGCATTCGCACCGCCTGCTGCGTCGTCAGCATGAACATTGCCGCGTCATCGGTATAGTCCATGTAATTGACGAACATGTCGCCATTGGGCCCGTTGCCGCAGGTGATCACCGGGAAGGTTGGCGTGCCGAAGTTCGGGCCGGCACAGTTCGGTGTATCGGCCACCATGTCCGAACCACTGCAGTCCGGAGTATCGCCCCAGATGTGGCGCAGGTTGAAATAGTGTCCGATCTCGTGCGTGGCCGTACGTCCTTTGTTGAACGGGGCTTGCGCCGTTCCAGTGGTGCCGAACGCTTGAAAGTTAATGACGACACCGTCCGTTGATATCGGCCCGCCCGGAAACTGCGCGTAGCCAAGCAGCCCCCCACTCAGAGCGCATACCCAGATGTTCAGATGCGTCTTCGGGGTAATCGACGCGATGCCGCCGGTCGAGGCCTTCTTGACTTTGTCGTCATGCGTGAACGCGGCGACGCCGGTCTTCGTGCGCGTGACCTGTACGAGCTTGAACTGGACGCGCGAATCGGCCACGATGCCCTTCCACGGCGCCGGCACATTGACTTTGTCCGGATTGGTGGCCCGGAAATCCCGGTTGAGTACGGCTATCTGACTCTTGATCTGCGTATTTGAGATATTCTGTGCATCGGTCTTGTAGACGACATGGACGATCGTCTTGACGGTGACAATGGGGATGGCCTTGGCATCGAATGCTACTTGACGCCGCCTGTCCGTAGCGCCTTCAAGACGCATCTGGTTGGCGCGGAACGCTGGAAACTTCTCCAACAACA
>NSJM01000115.1 GCA_002634395.1 Candidatus Methylomirabilis sp. | reverse complement strand
CGCCGATGTCGCCCCGGGAGCGGGTTGCGCAGATCGTGAACCAACTCTCCGGCATCGGCGGCCGTCGACCGATGGGCTTTGGGAAGGATCGGGTCCGGTCTTTGCCGGATGCTATCGCTCAGGTCCTGTCTGAGTATATCGGCCTCACTGAGCCCGGCCTTCAGGAGATCCTCGCGGCTCGCCTGTCTGGCGGGCCACAGGGGGCAGGTGGTACGGCTTCTGTGAAGGCCGGCGACATGTGTCCCGATTGCGGCCTCGCCACCCTCGTCTATGAAGAGGGCTGTCAAAAGTGCTACTCCTGCGGGTTTAGTGAGTGTTAACGTATTCTCCTGAGAGCCTAACCGAGGGGTTCGTTATTGCGAGCGCTGCGAAGCAATTTCATCTCTATGATATTGTGGAGCCGGGATCGAGCTGTGAGGTTACTTGGGCTATCTGATGGGTAGAAATCGGAAGATGCAGAAGGAGAGTAAGCATGTTTGTTACAGAGTCGTTTAACCGACAACTCGATGATCTCCTAGAGCGCATATGTTCCAAATTGCAGATCAGCTCTGCGCAGCATCGACTTGCCCAGGATCGCTACGAAACCATTGGCAACTGGCTCGGGGCCAGGGAAAGCCCATTGGCAATGTTCAATCCTGTCATTTACCCGCAGGGGTCGCTGCGGATTGGTACGACCGTACGACCGTGTAGCGGCCAGGAGTATGACCTTGATCTCGTCTGTGAAGTCCAACTTGACTGGCGCCAAGTTGAGCGTCCTGTGGCGGTTCTTGACGCTGTGGAGCAGCGGCTGAAGAAGTATGACACGTATAAAACCATGCTTGAGCGAAAAAAACGCTGCATCCGTGTTAATTACGCCAATGAATTTCACCTGGATATTCTGCCCGCTTGCCCCGATCCTAGCTCCGGAACCACATGTGTCGTTGTTCCAGATCGTGATGTGAGAGGTTGGAAGCCGAGTAATCCAAAAGGTTATGCCGCATGGTTCGAGTCCCGAGCTAAAACGTTCGAGGTGTACCTGGCTGAACACCAGGAGCCATTACCCAGCCAAGAGCCGGTAGAGATGAAAGCACCCCTCAAACGTGTGGTCCAGCTAATCAAGCGGTGGCGTGACCTCAAGTACGCTGATGACCAGAAAATCGCCCCAATTTCCATTGTTCTCACAACACTTGCTGCGGAGCATTATGGCGGCCAGCAGTCAACTAGCGAGGCGCTCGCTGGCATCCTCGCTGGTATCGTCGCCAGCATTCCGCCAAGAAACCAGCGCCTCTTGGTCTTGAATCCCAAAAACACGAAAGAAGACCTAAGCGAGAAGTGGGACGAAAACCCTGATGCCTACGAAGCATTCGTATCTGGAATTATTGCGTTTCATCAGTCATGGCAAGATATTGCACGAGGTAGAGGAATTCCCTCGGTTTCGGCAACGCTGAGGGATTTGTTCGGAGAAGATCTCACAAAGTCCGTTGTCAAAGAGCAAGCTGAGTCAATACAGAAAGCCCGCTCAGAGCAGCGGCTACACATGCAGAAGAGCACTGGTATTCTAAGCGGTTTGACTACCGCTGGGTCTGTGTCTGTTCGGTCAAATACATTTTATGGAAGCCAAGAAGTTTTACCCTAAACGGCTCACCATCGCGCACCAAATGGCTAGAATGCGAGCCTTCTATCCTCAATTTCGGTGCAGACACTCGCGAGGCAAGGCTACGTGGAATGGATCGCTGAGGCCATCCAGCATGAGTCAGGAATATCAGATAAGGGTTGTGTACCAACTGGGTGAATCGCCGAAGGTGTGGGTGCTGTCGCCGGCTTTAGTGGCTCGCTCCAAGGATGAACCGATTCCCCACGTATACCCTGGGCTTCGACCTTGCCTTTACCTTCCTTCCTCCGATGAATGGGAAGCGGATCGATTCATAGCGGATACCATTATCCCCTGGACATCTTTGTGGCTGTACTACTACGAGGTATGGCACGTAGCGGGAGAATGGGTTGGGGGTGGGGTGCATCCTTCGCCAAGAAAAGCTAGGTTCAAGAGTTGAATATGGGTATCCGGCGTATACTTACTCTGGATGGGGGCGGGATAAAGGGTATTTTCCCTGTGGCCTTTCTGACTTCGATCGAGCAGGAAGTTGAAGGGTCAATCTCTAATTATTTCGATCTGATCGTGGGCGCCTCGACGGGTGGAATTATTGCTTTGGGTTTGGGCCTGGGATTTACTGCTAAAGAGCTGCTCTCGTTCTACGAAGAGTTTGCAAATCAGGTGTTTTGTGGTGAGCGTCTACCTCGCTTTTTCAGACGTGTAGTATTTTCCAAGTACTGCCAAGAACCTTTTCGCAAGGCGCTTCAAGAGAAGTTTGGTGACCTGAAAATTGGTGATTCGAAAATTCGCCTCGTGATACCCACTCTGAACCTCGAGACCGGGAAAGTGTATGTATACAAGACAGCCCATCACCGGAGATTTGAAAAGGATTATAAGGAGTGCGTCGTGGATGTAGCTTTAGCGACCGCGGCAGCCCCGACATATTTTCCCTCTCATCGAAACTCATCGGGTACTCCACTAGTTGACGGAGGGATGTGGGCCAATAATCCCACAGGCTTTGCTGTGGTTGAAGCAATTGGTGTCCTTGGATGGAGTCAGGGAGACCTGAGGGTCTTGAGCCTTGGATGTACTACATCGCCGCTCGACGTGGGCATCGGAAGACATATTGGCATGGGTCAGATCTATTGGGCTTGCAAGGTAGCCGATGTGTTCATGTCGGGGCAATCGTCTGCTTCGCTTGGAACAGCACAACTCTTGGCTGGTCATGAAAATGTGTTTCGAATATCTCCAAGTCTACCGGCGAAAAGATTCAGCCTGGATAGCATCAAAGAAACAGCATCACTAAGAGGCCTTGGCTTCAGCGAAGCCAGGGAGGCTCTTGTGCGGCTCAGGCCGGTTTTCTTCGAAAACCCGGCCGAAAAGTTTGTGCCTTATCACACGGAAGCACAGCAATAGAAGAAGGGTCTGTTGTCTTACACAACAGCATGTCAGTTAATCGCGACAAGCCGAATCGTTGGAAAGCAGACATTGCCCAGTCCGTGGACATGTATAACGACTGGTTCATGGAATTTGCGCCTTTCGCCTTTCGCAACACCCGCATCCAGACAACCAAGGATGTCAAAGCCGCTCTCCGCTCGACTGGTAACATGACGAACGTTCAGCCAGCCATTTTGCGGAAGCACCCGGAGATTCTTCCGACGCTTCGCATGTCCACCTGTCCACCCTTAGCCGTGGATCGGCTTATTGGGCTTGCTCGTGTCCCGAGCAGCATGGTCAAGCGCATGGAGGATGAGAAGGCACTTCCCGTGCGGATGGCCACCGCTGACATCGATCGAGAGCTTGCGAAGATTGGTGCGATTATTCAACGCATGGCCGACCCAGATATCTTTGTTTGGCTGGAACGGAAAGAGCCGCCTACCAAGGTTGAGATTCACCGCGCCGCGACCATCGTGGCAGACCGCCTTTGCGGCGCTGTGGCGAATCCAATCATCCGTAACGCGCAGGAGAAGCGCCAGCTTGCCGCGATCAAGACCTGGCTCGAGGCGCGCGGCTACAAGCAACTCCCACAAGGTGACGGCACCCGCTTCGACGTCATGCCAGCCGGTACTTTCAGCTTTCGGATGAATGTCCCCGTAAAGCTGGAAGGCGGCGTGAAGAGTATTAATATCCCGATTGACGCGGTCATCATGCCGAAAGCCTCGAGAGCTGGACGGTTTCCGATCTTCTTCGAAGCCAAATCCGCCGGCGACTTTACGAACACCAACAAGCGCCGTAAGGAGGAGGCCATGAAAATGGCACAGCTTCGCAACAACTTCGGCAACAAAGTGCGGTTCAACCTCTTTCTCTGTGGATACTTCGACAGCGGATATCTTGGTTATGAGGCCGCCGAAGGCATCGATTGGGTGTGGGAACACCGCATCGATGACCTAGCTCTCTTCGGGATCTGAGTATGGGCAGGATGATCGGTACTCTCGAAGAACAACGCCTTGCGCTTCAGGCCGAACTCGACAGCCACAAGTCACAGGTCGAGCGAAACCGCCTCGGCCAATTTGCTACGCCGACGGCGCTCGCAGAGGAGATCTTGAAGTACGCCGCTACGCTTCTGCCATCAGGCGAGAAGGTGCGTTTTCTCGACCCCGCTTTTGGTACAGGCGCCTTCTATTCGGCTCTCCTCAAAGTCTTCGCGAAGAAGCAGATCGCCGAGGCTCGCGGCTACGAAATCGACCCATACTACGGGAAACCAGCCGCCCATCTTTGGGAACACTTCGGTCTTACGCTGAAGATTGCCGACTTTACACGCGAAGAACCCTCGCCTCACTCCAACCTCATTATTTGCAATCCGCCTTACGTCAGGCATCATCATTTGCAGCATAGCGATAAGAATCGCCTGCAGTTCCGTACCGTTAAGGCGAGCGGATTGAAGATCAGCGGTCTCGCAGGACTCTATTGCCATTTCCTCGGGCTCTCTCATGCGTGGATGGCCGAAGGCGGGATCGCTGGCTGGCTCATTCCGAGCGAGTTCATGGACGTGAACTACGGGCAGGCTATAAAACATTATCTGCTCAACCGCGTCACGCTGTTGCACGTTCACCGCTTTGATCCGAACGACGTGCAATTCGCTGACGCTCTGGTGTCATCAGCCGTCGTGTGGTTCCGCAAAGCTCCACCCTTACGCGATCACGCCGTTACCTTCACGTTCGGCGGGACGCTCCTCAATTCTAAACTCTCGCGCATGATCCCGGCAGGAGCGCTAGCCGGCGAACCGAAGTGGACGCGCTTCCCCGCTGCTGAAATCAGCAGTCGGACGGCCAATCCAACTATCTCAGATTTCTTCCAGATTAAGCGCGGCCTCGCCACCGGCGACAACAGGTACTTTATCCTCAAGGCCGAAGAGATCGCTGGGCGCGGCCTGCCCATGGAGGTCTTTCGCCCCATCTTACCGAGCCCGCGCTACCTTCCCAAAGATGAGGTCGAGGCAGACGAGACTGGAGATCCCGCTGCCGAGCGGCGCCTGTTTCTTCTCGATACACGTCTCAGCGAAGGGGAGATCAGGAGCCGTTTTCCCGCGCTGTGGGCGTACTTGGAGGACGGGAAAGTACGCGGAACCTCCGAGCGCTATCTCTGTCGCCACCGCTCACCTTGGTACGCGCAGGAGAACCGTCCTCCCGCGCCTATCGTCTGCACCTACCTCGGTCGCGGCGACACGAAACGCGGACGGCCATTCCGTTTCATCCTAAACGGCTCCCGTGCAACCGTGGCGAACGTCTATCTCGCCATGTACCCGACTCCGCTTCTGGCGCGCGCCATGGAGCACGACCCGACCCTGATCCGCCGTATCTGGCAGGTCCTCAACTGCTTCACGCCCGATCAGCTCCTCCGTGAGGGAAGGGTTTATGGAGGTGGGCTTCACAAGCTCGAACCTGGAGAACTTGCCCATGTAGACGCCTCGGCGATTGCAGTGCTACTTCCAGACCCTCGACATGCAAGATCGGCCGAGCAGTTGCAGATGTTTGGCGACGATTACACCAAACATTCACCCGCTAACAACGCCTTTTAAGACAGACCTAAAGAATTTATTCCTACTCACTCACAGGAGACAATGATGTCGATTAAATCAGATGCGTGGATTAAGCGGATGGCGGTGGAGCATCAGATGATTGCCCCGTTCGAGGAGGGGCAGGTCCGGAACGGGGTAATCTCCTACGGCCTCTCGTCGTATGGGTACGATATCCGGGTGGCGAATGAGTTTAAGATTTTCACCAATGTCAATACGACCATCGTAGATCCCAAGAACTTCGACGAGCGGTCGTTCGTCGATTTCAAGGGTGACGTCTGCGTCGTTCCGCCCAACTCATTCGCCCTTGCCAGAACTGTTGAGTATTTCAAGATCCCTCGTAACGTTATGACAGTATGTCTGGGAAAGTCCTCGTATGCACGCTGTGGAGTCATCCTCAATGTGACCCCGTTCGAGCCGGAGTGGGAGGGGTTTGCGACCCTCGAAATCAGCAATACGACACCGCTCCCTGCCAGGATCTATGCCAACGAAGGGATCGCGCAAGTACTCTTTTTCGAGAGCGATGAACCATGCCTCGTATCGTACGCAGACAAGAAGG
>NSJM01000019.1 GCA_002634395.1 Candidatus Methylomirabilis sp. | reverse complement strand
AGAGCTTTTCACATCGCGAGGACACCTGCAATACGCTATTTGGCGTATAGGAATCCATATCGCTTTTTCTCCAGACCTTGCGTATTCCATCTCCCCGCTCCCGCTGCTTGGGATGAGATCTTGAGTGCTACGCGTTCTTTGACCGGACTCCTCCGTGAGGGGTAGCCTATGCCCCGGAGCGCCAGTCCAGGGCCAGGGTGGCGACGGCGGCGCGAGTCTCGACTCCGAGTTTATTAAAAATGTGCTCCAGGTGCTTTTGCACAGTTCGGGGGCTTACGGCGAGAATCACCCCGATCTCGGTATTGGTCTTGCCCTGGACCACCCAGTGAAGCACCTCGGCTTCTCGCTTGGTGAGAGCATACGACTTGAAAGGGGCAAGCTCCGGTATCGTCTGCCGCTCCTCTAACACTAATAGGCACCGCTCCGTATCGCACAGGTGCAGGATCAGGAGGCACTTCCGATCACGCTGGATCCGTAGCGGTATCCTGGAAAGCAGGGCTGCATTGGTGCTGCTCAGCAGCGCGTCCTCTTGTTGGATGAACGATCTGAGCGGCTCTGGCAGGCGACCATCCTCTCGTCCGGGCCGTTCGAAATACTCCGCGAACCACTCTTGGGCTCGTGGCGAGATCAGCCGTATTCGCTCATCACGACCAAGGAGTACGACCCCTCGCCCGCTCTTTTCCAACGCCTGCCGTAAGAGTTGCGCCTCCTGCCGGATCACTGCGACCGTCCTCGCGTTACCATATAGCTGAACTCGGCACCACCAAAGTGCATTAGTGATGAAACCATTCCGAGCTGGTCGGGCACAGCAGCCCTGTACGACATGGAAGAACGCTCAACTGCTTGCCAGGTCGACCGATCCATTCTCTGCTTCGGTTGTTCGGGACGAGCCGACTAACGTCAAAACGTCTATTGGTAATATTCGTCATTAGAACGTATGTCAAGCTAAATTTTATGGCCACTCATGAGAGTCTTGCACAGACGCACGTTGGTAGCGTGCAAGAGGCGCAATCTGGCGAACACACAGCCTAGGCATAGGTCAGGCACCACTGAACAGTATCGTTTGTGAGAGGAAATACCTTTAGCCCAGCGCTGAAGCGGCAAGGCGAACTGAGAAAAAGGCGGTGAAAGCATACTGCCTTCCATTGGGGCTCCAACCTTTTATCGAATTACCAACCCCCCCGATGAATTGCCCGCATTGACGCGACAGTGCAGGTATGCTATCTCTAAGCCATGTCTGAGACCTCACTGGTAACCGCGCAACGTGTTCCTACCACCATCTTCGGCCATCAATTTCACGACCTGACGCTCCTTAAGGCGGCCTTCACCCATCCATCCTTCACCGATCCATCGCAGGCGGACGCGCGTCTGCGCTACCAGCGGCTCGAGTTTCTGGGAGATGCGGTCTGGAGTCTCTATGTGAGCGACGCCCTCATCTCTCTCCTTCCGACCGCCTCGGAGGGTGAACTCACTCTGCGTCGCGCGAGCCTCGTGAGCGCTGCTGCGCTCGCCGACATGGCGAAGATCCACGGCCTCGCGCCGCTGCTCTCGTTGAGTAAGGGAGAAGAATTAACGGGGGGCAGAGGTAAGGCCAAGGTTCTCTCAAGCGCCTTCGAGGCGGTAATAGGGGCGATCTATCTGGATGGTGGCGCCGTTCAGCTCCGCAATCTGGCGCGTGAAGCGTGCGTCAACGCCCTCAGCGGGGAAGGGCTGACCCACGATTCGAAAACCGCTCTGCAGCAGCTTACTCAATCGCTTTTTCGCTCGACCCCCCACTATCGTCTCATTTGTCGGTCAGGCGCTCCTCACGCTCCGACGTTCGAGGTCGAGGTGATCGTCGGGCGAACTGCGCTTGCACAGGGAAAGGGACGAAACAGGCAGGAGGCCGAGCAGGAAGCGGCCCGAGTCGCCCTTGGAGTACTATCACACCAGGTATCTACAACATCTGGTAGTGATAATCCTTCCAACTACTGAGTCTTGTATTTCTTCTTGACAGGGGTGGATAGCGTCTGTTAGCGTGACCCTACGTGGCATCTTGAGGATCGAGCCTTTGGAGTTTTGTTATGGGTCGAGGCTATAAAGTGATGGTATCGGTCGATGATCGGCTGAGGCGATGCGGCTACAGCGACTAACCGCATTCGGATTTAAATCGTTCGCTGAGAAGGTCGAAGTGACCTTCGAACCCGGCGTGACGGCTATTGTCGGTCCGAACGGCTGCGGCAAGAGCAACCTCTCCGATGCGATCCGTTGGGCCCTCGGCGAACAGAGCGCGAAACTGCTACGCGGGGAACGAATGGACGACCTGATCTTCGCCGGCAACACCGAGCGGAAGCCGCTTGGCATGGCGGAGGTTTCTCTGATCTTCACTGATAACTATGGGAGTATTCCGACTGAATTTCATGAAGTGACGGTTACTCGCCGATTGTATCGCTCCGGTGAAAGTGAGTACCTTCTGAATCACACCCCATGCCGACTGCGCGATATTACTGATCTGTTTTTGGATACCGGGTTCGGGTGTGAACCGTATGCCCTGATCGAACAAGGGAGCATCGGCAATATTATCGGCGCCAAGCCCTCCGAGCGTCGGCTTCTCATTGAGGAGGCTGCCGGTATCATGACCTACAAGGTCCGGAAGAGGTCTGCGCTTGCCAAGCTGGAGGCGGCGGAACACAACCTGCTCCGAGTGAGCGACATCATCCAAGAGGTGGAACGACAAAGGAACTCCCTTAAACGACAGGCGAACAAGGCGGAGCGCTACCGCGCCTACCAGGACCGGGCGCTTGAACTCAAGGGTTTTCTGAAATTCTCTGAGTTGCAGCAGTTGCACCAACAGCTCACGCTGGTCCAGGACCGCACCATAGTAGCGCAGGGCGAGGTGGACTCGGTCCGGGCCACAACGGTTGCCGTAGAGGCCGAACAGGAGGCTATACGGATCCGCGAGCTGGAACAGGAGCAGGCCAGGGCCGGCTCGCAGGAGCGGCTCCACGAACTGAGGAGCCGACTGTCTCGCGATGAAGCCGAACTCAACCACTTGCGACAGATGCTGGACGAATCGGCACGTCGGAAAAAGGAACGACAGGATCGCTCGGCACACCTGCAGGGCCGACATGCAACCCTGACACAGCAGGAGGCTGAAACCGGAGAGCAAGAACAACACCTGGCGAGGGAGCTTCAGGACGGCCGCACGCAACTCGATCTGAAATCTTCGGAACTACATGCGCTGGAAGCGACGATTGCGGAGGGTGCGCGGGTGCTGGAGACTACGCGACGGCGTTTTGTCCAGGACGCGGCAGCTCTCGCAGACCGTCGCAATCATCTGACCAGCCTCCGAGAGCGGCAACGTCTCTACGGGACCCAACGTGATTTGGCCGTTGAGCGCAAGGCTCGGCTCGAACAGCAGAATCGCGATCTCCTCCCCCTGGAGGAGGCGCAGCGCGCTGGTCTTGAACAGGTGGCCGAACGACTCATGGCACTGCAGACAGAGCGCCAGGAGCTTACCCGACAGACGACGGAGGAAGAGACCGCGCGGGAGGCCGGTAAATCTCAATTGGACGCGCTCCGCGATGAGTTCGCCAAGCTCAGCAGCCGCCTGGCTTCACTTATCGAACTCAGTCAGAACTTCGAAGGGTATGCCGATGGTCACCGGTATCTACTCCAGCAAAAGGCCCACAGTGAGGCAGGACTCAAGGGATTGCAGAACTCATTAGCTGAGTTGCTCGAGGTACCCGCTTGCTACGAGCGTGCGATCGAGGCGTTGCTCGGCGATGCCTTGCAAGGGCTGGTTATGCAACGGGCAGAAGACGTCCAGGAGGCCATTCGGATTCTCACCGTGCGAGGACAGGGTCGTGCCACCTTCCTCCTTCACCCTGAAGCGGTCAGCGGTCAGCGGTCAGCGGTCAGCGGTCCGGACGGGACGGCGGCAGCCCGGCTGCGTGAGATGCTTTCTTCCTCAGGCGCTTCAGTTGAGGGTCTTGCGCTTGATCTGATCCGCTGCGCCGAAGGCGATCGGCCGCTGGTGGAAGCCCTGCTTGCCGACGGAATCATCGTCAGGGAGCTGTCCGATGCGCTTACTCTCGGCGCCTCCCTCCCCTCCCCCTTTGCGATCGTCACGCTCACCGGCGAACTTATGACCAGTCGGGGAATCATCGCCGGTGGTCCGGGAGGAAGTTCCGGCATCCTTCCACGACGACGAGAAATCGCTCGGCTTCAGACTCGTGTCGGAGAGTTGCACGATAGCCTTCAAACGGTCGAAGCCTCATGGGAGGCGTCCTGTCGTCGTTCAGCCCATTTTGCGGAATCGTTGGAGTTGCTGAATCAACGCCTTCACGAACTGGAAATCGAACGGCTCAAGGCAGAAGCGGCGTTTTCCCATACCAGCGTAGAACAACGACGCCTCTTACAGCAGATTGAGGTATTGACCTATGAAGCAAAGAGTCATGAGGAGGACCTTCGCGCGTTGACTGAGGAGATCCGAGCGCTCACGGACTCCTTCCTGGAACTGGAGGAACGAGATCAAGCGACTCAAATTGAGATCTCCAGGTTCGAGGCCGAGGTGGTCACCCGGCAGCAACAACGCGACGACCTCATCCGGGAGGTCGGAGAGTGCCGTGTTCACCTCACGGCGCTGCAAGGTCGGCGAGAGATCCTGACCCGCAGCCTTGCCAGAATTGCTGAGGAGCTAGGCCAGGTAACGAACGAATTGGAATCGCTTGAAGACGAGCTTGCCGAGCAACAGCTTCGAGAGTCAACGATGGAGGCCGCCGTGATACAGATTCAGGAGCGGCTGACTTCCCTGGTTGAAGAGGAGCAAGCGGCGCAGCGACTTGTCATGACGCAGGACGAGGCTCGACGAGAACTGAGCGAGAGACGCCAGTCTATTGACGAACGCCTTCGAGGGCTGAAGCAGTCACTCACAGAAAAGCAGCAGGCCTGGAGCGACGCGGCGATCCGACTCGCCGAGTTGCGAAATACTATTTCACTGCTCGAGGAAGCGCTGAAGGAAGAGGGGCCTCACGATCTGGAGGCTCTTGTCATGAGACTCTCCAGCAGCGGTCTCGATGTCGAAACAGCGAACGCTGAGCTTGCGGATCTCACGACCAGGATCGCGGAGTTGGGTGCGGTCAATATGGCTGCCCTGGAGGAATACCATGAGCTGGCCGAGCGGCACCGTTTCCTCTCTGCTCAAACCGAAGATCTTTCATCGTCTGCTCAGTCGCTCCGAACGGCCATTTCTGAAATCAACCAGACGATTCAGCAACGGTTCAGCGAGACTCTCTCGACCGTCAGCGGTCATTTAGATCGACTCTGGAGTTGCCTCATTCCGGGAGGCCAGGCGTCTCTGAGCTTGGCTGAACCTGAGCCTGGGGACGAGGAGCCTGGTGTGGAGATGACGGTTCGGATTCCCGGCAAACGCCCTACCCTCAATCTACTGTCCGGAGGAGAGAAGGCGTTGGCCGCACTGGCGCTTCTGCTGGCGCTATTTCATACCCGTCCCAGTCCCTTTTGCTTACTCGACGAAGTCGATGCCCCCCTCGACGACGCCAATGCCGAGCGTTTTGCTTCGCTTCTGAAGGAAATGGCTGCAACTGCCCAGTTCCTCCTCATCACTCACAACAAGCGAACGATGGCGGCTGCCGATCTCCTGTACGGGGTCACCATGGAGGAACACGGTGTCTCGAAGCTCCTCTCTCTTCGCATAAGCCGAACCGCTTGACGGAAGGATAACAGGCAAGCCTGCATGTTTATCAATGACTCTTCACGCCGAGGTCTTTTCGGTCGATTCGTGGCTGGGCTCGCTCGAACCCGCCAGGGGTTGGTCGGGCAGATTGAACGACTTTTCGGCTCCAATACTCCAAGTGTTGAAGACCTGGAGACACTGGAAGAGCTCCTGATCGCCGCCGATTTCGGCCCGGCGCTGGCACAGCAACTCATGACGCCCCTGCGGGACCGTCTTGGACGTCGAGATCTCAGCAGTCTGGATCAGGTAGAAGCTGCCCTTAAGCAGGGTATTCTTACTGTCCTGAACGGAACCGCCCATCCCCCTTCATCTGAAAACCATCAGACTCGGCCCAAGATCCTGCTCTTTCTCGGAATCAACGGTTCCGGGAAAACCACGACCATCGGGAAATTCGCAAATCGCCTTATCAACGAAGGCGGGCTCGTGGTGTTAGCCGGAGCCGACACCTTTCGGGCGGCGGCCATCGAGCAGCTTCAACTGTGGGGTCGGCGCGTGGGCGCCGATGTGATCTGCCACCAAGCCGGTGCTGATCCCTCTGCCGTAGTGTTCGATGCCGTGCAGGCCGCATGCTCACGCGGCGCAAGCCATCTGCTCATTGATACTGCCGGCCGCCTGCACACCAAACGGAATCTGATGGAGGAACTGAAGAAAATCCAGCGAGTGGTTTCCCGACAGATACCGGATGCGCCTCACGAACGGATCCTGGTGCTGGATGGCACGTCCGGCCTGAACGCGCTGGTCCAGGCAAGGCACTTTCACGAGGCGGTGGGACTGACAGGACTGATCCTGACCAAGCTGGACGGCACCGCAAAAGGAGGCGTCGTCGTCGCGATCGCCGATCAGTTGAAACTCCCAATTACCTACGTCGGCCTGGGCGAGGGCGTTGACGACCTGCAGCCGTTTGTCCCGGAGACCTTTACGGACGCCCTGTTCGCGAGGTCCTAGCGCCATCCCAGAGCTGTCAACCGGCTGACAACCAGCGACAATCTCCCACATCTCTCCTCAAACCCCCCCTACTCCCCTTTTTATAAGGGGGGGATTTCCTGTTTTCGGCTTGACACCTCCTGAGCGCGGTGCTAAGGTAACTTCGTGTATTTCCTCAGAAAGTTCGCTTTTCCCTCATTAAGGCGAGATGTTCAGTCCTGACGATGAGCTGTTTATGCGGCGCGCCCTTTCTCTTGCAGTAAAGGGACGCGGGCGCACGAGTCCCAACCCACTGGTTGGCGCAGTCGTCGTACGGGACGGTTGCATCATTTCTGAGGGGTACCACGCGCGAGCCGGCGGGCCTCACGCAGAGGTGGTGGCGCTCGAAGGTGCAGCCGGGGCGGTGCACGGAGCCGACCTCTATGTGACGCTTGAACCGTGTTGCCATCACGGTCGGACCCCACCATGCACTGCTCGGATTATTCAGGCCGGCATTCGTCGGGTCGTCATACCGACCTTTGATCCCAATCCGCTCGTCTCCGGCAGAGGCGTGCAGACACTACGCGCGGCAGGAATTCTCGTCGAGTCCGGGCTGTTGTCCGAAGAGGCGGCGAACCTCAACGAAACCTTTACAAAATTCATGACATACCGTACCCCGTTTGTGATCCTCAAGGCAGCGGTGAGCCTCGACGGGAAGATCGCTACCCGGACCGGAGACGCTCGGTGGATCTCCGGCGAACAATCGCGTGAGTATGTGCATGGGATGCGAGATCAGGTGGACGCGGTTATCGTTGGGATGGGTACGGTCCGGCGAGATAATCCGAGACTCACAACCCGGCTTTCGGAGGGCGGACACGATCCGATCCGGGTCATTGTGGATGGGCTCGGTCTGCTCCCGCTGGATGCGCAGGTCTTTCAAACCGGCGTTGACTCGCAAACATGGGTCGCTGTGGCCGCCGATACTACACCTGAGCGGATCGACACTTTGGAGCGCCGTGGGCTGGCGGTACTTGAAGCAGGCGGCTCCAATGGACGGGTTTGTCTTGAACACCTTCTGAAGCGCCTCGGCGAGCGCGAGGTCACGAGCGTGATGATCGAGGGGGGCGAAGGTATCTTCACCTCCGCTATTGAAGAGGGGATTGTTGACAAGTTTCTGCTATTTGTCGCTCCCCTGCTGGTGGGGGGGAAGACCGCTCCAAGTCTTTTTGGGGGGGCAGGCGTTGAAGAGATCGGTCAGGCCTTACGGCTGTCCCGCTTGCGCATCGGGCAACTGGGGGAAGACCTGCTGATTGAGGGATACCGCTCGATGCATGAAGGAACCTGCTAGGTAATTGGGATGTTCACCGGACTGATCGAAGAGGTGGGTCAAGTCGGGTGGATGCGCCGGGAAGGCGGCATTGCGAAACTTGCCATCAAAGGACAACGGACCACCTCCTCCCTTGCTATCGGAGACAGCATCGCGGTCAATGGGAGCTGCCTCACAGTCACGAGGACGGCACACGCTCTGTTTGAGGCCGATCTGTCTGAGGAAACTTTGGCGCGTACAACCCTGGGAGAGCTTCAGGCTGGCGATCCCGTAAACCTGGAACGGCCATGTCGACCGACCGACCGGCTCGGAGGTCATTTCGTCACCGGTCATATCGATAGGGTCGGAACCATCCGCGAGATTCGGAAGACAGGAGGGATGTGGTGGTTCTCAATCGCGTACCCTGAGACGCTGCGGGTCCTGCTCGTAGAAAAGGGATCCGTCGCGGTAGATGGAATCAGCCTGACGGTGGCCGGTCTGGATGACCGCTCTTTTGGGGTAGCCATCATTCCGCGCACCTACCACGATACTACGCTGGGAAGGAAGGTGGCCGGACAGCGGGTCAACCTGGAAGCGGACCTGCTTGGAAAATACGTCGTCCGATATCTCGAGGGGCTCGGACCCCTCATGGGTAAGGTGACGCTCACCGAATCGCGACTCCGAGATCTGGGGTTCGCATAAATCACGCGTACGGAGTAGTCATGGAGAAAGCGATCCAATTTCACACCATTGAAGAAGCGATCCGAGACCTGCGCGACGGCAAGATGGTGATTGTCGTCGACGACGAGGATCGGGAGAATGAGGGCGATCTTACGATGGCCGCCGAGAAGGTGACGCCGGAGGCGATCAACTTCATGGCCACGCAGGGGCGGGGGTTGATCTGCATGCCCGTGATCGGCGAGCGGCTGGATGAGCTCGGCATCCAACCGATGGTGGCCGACAACACCTCACCCCACGAAACCGCCTTCTGCGTGTCCGTTGATGCCAGGCACAAGGTCACGACGGGGATATCGGCCTACGACCGGGCGATTACCATCCACACCCTCATCGACCCCAAGGCGACAGCCGACGATCTTACCAGCCCAGGGCACACCTTTCCGCTTCGCGGCCGAGACGGCGGGGTGCTGACCCGGGTGGGACATTCCGAAGCCGCTATCGACCTCGCCAGATTAGCCGGCCTATACCCAGCCGGAGTGATATGCGAGATCATGCACGACGATGGGACAATGGCCAGAACGCCGGAGTTGCATCGCTTCGCTCGCAAGCATGACTTGAAACTGATCACCGTCAAAAGCCTGATCGAGTTTCGATTGAAACGAGAGCGATTTGTCAGTCGCGTCGCCACGACCACCCTGCCGACTCTATACGGCCGATTCACCGCAATCCTGTATCACAGTCAGATCGAGAAAAAACACCATCTGGCCCTGGTCATGGGAGAGCTTAATGCCGTCGAAGAGACGCTGGTGCGGGTCCACTCCGAGTGCCTCACGGGTGACGTCTTCGGCTCTCTTCGGTGCGACTGCGGACCACAGTTAGACAAGTCGCTCGAACTGATTGCCAAGGAGGGCAAGGGGGTCTTTCTGTACATTCGACAGGAAGGTAGAGGTATCGGGCTGGCAAACAAGATGCGCGCCTATGAGCTGCAGGACAACGGCCTGGATACCGTAGAGGCCAATGTGAAACTGGGGTTCAATGCCGATCTCAGAGAGTATGGAATCGGCGCCCAGATCCTGTCTGACCTTGGATTGTGCAATATCCGGCTGCTGACCAATAATCCACGGAAGATCGTCGGACTCGAGGCGTACGGTTTGCACGTGGTGCAGCGGATCCCCATTGAGATTCATCCGACCACCGAGAACCGTGCCTACTTGCAGACCAAACACGAGAAGCTCGGCCACCTGCTCGAAACGGTGTAGGTACTATCAGCGATCGGCTATCAGGTACGCGCTGACTGCTGAACGCTGATCACTTGTTTAGCGCGGAGGTATGCAGTGAAAACGACCGAGGGGATGTATCAGGCTAAGGGATTTCGATTTGCCCTGGTGGTGAGTCGCGTAAACGAATTGATCGCCAAACGACTGCTGGATGGGGCGCTTGATTGCCTGCTCCGTCATGGCGCGGAGGATGGCGACCTTCACCTCGTACGGGTACCGGGTGCCTTTGAGCTGCCATACGCGGCCAAGCGCCTGGCCGCCTCAAACCACTACGACGCTGTCATCGCGCTGGGCGCGGTCATTCGTGGCGCCACCGCTCACTTCGATTACGTCGCCGGAGAAGCGGCAAAGGGCATCGCCGCGGCCAGTCTCGACACCGGTGTGCCGATTATCTTCGGCGTCATCACTGCGAACACACTTGATGAAGCGATCGAACGCGCCGGGACAAAGGGTGGCAACAAGGGGTTCGAGGCGGCGCTTTCAGCCATCGAAATGGCCAGTCTCTTCGCCCAACTCAAATAGCGCACAAACGGGAGAGTTGTATTTCTCACTCAGAAAATGGATAAACGTCACCGAGCCAGGGAGCTTGCGCTCTCACTCCTGTATCAACTCGAATTTTATCCCCTGGAGACTTTTGAGGAGCAGCGTCGGGCCTTCTGGGTGGAGCGCCTCGTCAAGCCAGAGATCCAATCGTTGGCTGAGGAACTGGTTCAGGGAACCCTCTATAATCGGCAGACGATCGATGATCTGCTTTCCTCACACGTCGAACACTGGATCCTCTCGCGACTGGCGCTCGTCGACCTTTGCATCCTTCGCTTAGCCACGTATGAGCTGCTCTTTTACGGAAAGACACCCTGGAAGGTCGCGATCGACGAGGCGATTGAGCTGGCAAAGGCATTTGGGGGAAAGGACTCCGGCGCCTTTGTCAACGGTGTCCTGGACAAGCTCTCCGCGCTTGCAAAAGATAACTCCCCCGCTCCGCTTGGATAAAGGCAGCCACTCAGTCAATCGGCTGTCCGTATCTGGAGTCACGTTATCCTGCGCCCCCTTGCCCCCTCATGATCGTTGCCGGTGATTTTAGACATCACAGACGCCATGTATCAGTCGCTCAAAAATCCACTTGATCCACTCATCGATGCCATTCCTCTCCTGCTTCAGTTTTCGGTTCTGGTCCTCTAACGCCTTCCTATCAGCTTCCGTCAGGTGAGAGTCTTTGAGCCGGGCGTCAATATCGGCGATCTGGTAATCAACCACATCTCGTCGCTGCCGCCAGTCCTGAAGATCTTGTTCACACCACTGCGCCTGTAATGGTGTCTCCGTAGCGTCCGTGGTACTCTTCACCGTAAATGTCGCCGCCTGTACCGGTATTGCAAACAGACACGCAACACTGCTTAGCCCCATGATCAGCGCCAGGACCCGCCCCATCCTATTTCTCACGGCTGCTCCTCCCTCTTATCCACCGCGTCATGTCTCGCAACATTCGACCATTGTTCCGAACTCCCCTACCTTCATCCTCCCCCCCAAAGGGGGGCGAGGGGAAATAAAAAAAGGGTGAAGAATCGGCACGACCCTGGCCCAACCCGCTTGGCATGACCCAATTGGGTGCCGGCATCAATACACATCCTGGCGGATATGGCGCAGTGCAGGGGGGCGAAGGAAAGGAGTGGGCTGAGGTTGGGATGGTTATTTGACGAGATCGATACGTGGGATGCTCAGGTCCGGTAAGAGGGGTGCGCTGAAGGTGTCGCTCGCCTCGCGGCTTCATTCGACGAGCGGCTGTAACCCTGGAATATCGTCCTAGCCGCTGATAGCCGGTCGCTTACGGGTACTGTTTGAACACCAGGGTGGCATTGGTCCCACCAAAGCCAAACGAGTTGCTTACGGCGACCCGCACATCAGCCTGGCGCGCCTTGTTCGGGACATAATCAAGATCACACTCAGGGTCCGGCTCATCATAGTTCATGGTAGGCGGGATCACGCCATGGTGGAGGGTCAGCGCGGTGGCCACCGATTCGATACCCCCCGCGGCCCCCAGGGGGTGTCCGGTCATCGATTTGATGGAACTCACCAGCAGACGATAGGCATGGTCCCCGAACACCTTCTTGATCGCCCGGGTCTCTGCGGCATCGCCTGCGGGCGTTGATGTTCCATGGGCATTGACGTAATCGACCTCTTCCGGCTGGAGCCCGGCAGACTCCAGCGCAAGGACCATCGAGGCAATCGCGCCGGCCCCTTCAGGTTCCGGCGCCGTCATGTGATAGGCGTCAGCCGACATTCCGTAGCCGCTCAACTCCGCATAGATCCTGGCGCCCCGTCGAAGCGCATGGTCCAGTTCTTCGAGAATCAGGATGCCCGCGCCCTCCCCCATCACGAAGCCATCCCGTCCCTTGTCGAACGGGCGGCTGGCCTGCTGTGGCGCGTCATTCCTGGTGGACAGGGCCTTCATGGCGCCGAACCCTCCGATCGTCAGCGGAGAGATGACGGCCTCGGTTCCACCGGCAAACATCACATCAGCCAGCCCTCTCCTGATCAGCTCAAACGAGTCGCCAATCGCATGATTCCCGGTCGCGCATGCCGTCGAGACGCATGAATTTGGTCCGCGGAGTCCGAAGCGAATAGCGATATGGCCGGAGGCCAAGTTCGTAATGATCGAGGGGATGAAGAAGGGGCTGATCCGGCCGGGCCCTTTTTCCAGTAACGTCTTGTGCGTTTCCTCTAGACAGGGGATTCCGCCCATACCGGTACCGATGAGAACACCACTGCGACTTCGCTCAACATCCTTTATCGTGAGTTGAGCGTCATCCACCGCCATAACAGCCCCGGCCAAGGCATAGTGGATAAACCGGTCCATCTTCTTGACCTCTTTCTTCTCCATATAGAGAAGCGGGTCAAATCCCTTGACCTCTGCGGCGATTTTCGTATCGTGGTAACTGGCGTCGAAACGAGTAACGCGGTCGATCCCTGAGACCCCATTGACCAGGTTCTTCCAGAAAGTATCGACACCGATACCGTTGGGCGCTACCACGCCTAAGCCTGTCGCAACGACTCGTCTCATACCCTCATGTCCTATTGCCCATACACGGCCCATTGAAACGGGCCAGTCTTCTTACGCGGGATGCGCCTTGATGTGCGCGATAGCGTCTTTCACGGTCACGATCTTCTCAGCCTCCTCGTCAGGAATCTCGATACCAAACTCCTCTTCCAGGGCCATCACCAACTCCACTGTGTCAAGTGAGTCGGCGCCCAGATCTTCGACGAAAGACGCCTCCGGTGTCACCTCTGTCGCATTGACGCCCAATTGGTCTACGATAATCTTCTTGACCCTCTCCTCAATCTCCATTACGTCCGCCATCATCCCCCTCTCTACGACCGCTGTCTGCCGCCAGGCAGATCGGCGCCGTTCATGGATTACGCTCGTATCTTACGCTCGCAACCCGCCATCGATCGTGATCACTTGTCCTGTAATGTAGCTCGCCGCGTCAGAAACCAGGAACGAGACCAGGGCTGCCACCTCCGTTGAATTCCCAAATCGACCCATGGGAATCTGGCTGAGATAGGACCTCTTGCGATCATCAGACAGGACCGCGGTCATCTCAGTTTCGATAAATCCAGGAGCTACCGCATTCACCGTGATCGACCTGGAAGCCACCTCCTTGGCAACGGCCTTGGTGAAACCGTTCAGGCCCGCCTTCGCCGCAGAGTAGTTGGCCTGTCCGGGAATTCCCATTGCCCCAGCGATCGAGCTGATATTCACGATTCGACCGCTCTGCGCTCTGAGCATCGGGCGAAGCGCTGCTCGAGTCGTGAAGAATGCCCCTTTCAGGTTCACGTCCAGGACCGTGTCCCAGTCCTCCTCCTTCATCCGAATCAGAAGACCATCCTTGGTAATACCGGCGTTATTGACCAGAATATCAAGCCGATCAAAACACTTGATGCTGGTTTGAATTAATCTGTCTGCGTCCGATTCTTGCGAGATATCCGCGGCAACGGCCATCCCCGTCCCCCCGGTCGCCTCAATCTCGGCAACGACCTCACGGGCTGCCTCCAGGTTTCTCCCGCAGATAGCCACTTTGGCGCCCTCTGCCGAGAGCCTCAGGGCGATTGCACGTCCAATCCCCCGCGAGCCACCGGTAATGACCGCTACCTTTCCTTCCAGCCCGACCGATGTTCCCATCGTCATCAAAGAAGCGCCTTCATCTGATTCATCGCAACCCGTAACGAATCCGGATCCTCTGCGTAAAGCGCGGTAGCCTCGGGAGCAATCCGCTTGATCAGTCCGGTAAGCACCTTTCCCGGCCCAAGCTCAAGGAAGAGAGTCACGCCTTCTTTCACCAGCCTTCTCACAACATCCTCCCACCGTACCGGACTGGTCACCTGCCGGACGAGACTGTCGGCGATCTCTTCCCGCTTCGTCAGGAGTTCGGCGTCGGCATTGTTGACCAACGGGACCAGTGGGTCGGCAATCGCAATCGTTCGGAGCGCACCAGCCAACCGCTCACCAGCCGGTCGCATCAAGGAGCAGTGAAAGGGCGCGCTCACGTGTAAGCGTACGGCCCGCTTGGCGCCCCGTTGTTTGGCCGACTCGATGGCCTGTTCGACCGCCTCTGTCTTCCCGGCAATCACCACCTGACCGGGACCATTGAGATTGGCAACCTCGACAACCCCGTAGCGAGCGGCCTCCTCACACGCCGCATACACGCTCTGCATGTCGAGACCTAACACGGCCGCCATCGTACCGGTACCAGGGGCTACAGCCTCCTGCATGAACTCGCCTCGCTTTCTCACGATGCGAATCGCGTCTTCGAATGCGAGGCTTCCGGCTGCCACGAGTGCCGAGTACTCACCAAGCGAATGGCCGGCCACATAGTCACATGTAATCCCCTCATGCTGCAACGCAGCAAAGGCCGCCATGCTGACCGCCATGATGGCCGGCTGCGCATTTGCGGTAAGCGTGAGCAGCTCAGCCGGTCCCTCGAAACACAGGCGAGCCAGATCGGTTCCGAGAGACTCGCTTCCCTTCTCGAAAAGTACGCGAGCTTCAGGGACGTGCTGCCAGAATTCTCGTCCCATGCCGACCCGTTGAGAGCCCTGACCGGGAAAAACGAGCGCGATCGCGTTCATCAGGTAGAGGCGCGCAGACTCACCATCGGAGGAGCGCCGATCCCCAAGTGATCCCACCCCCAAAGGCCGTCAGCAGTAATAGATTATCGCGTTGAAGTCGTCCCGTTCGGACGGCCTCATCCATGGCAATGGGGATCGAGGCGGCGGAGGTATTCCCATAACGATCAATATTCATAAAGATCCGCTCCCTCGGAAGACCCAACCGCTCGGCAACCGCATAGATGATTCGGGCGTTGGCCTGATGCGAAATAAAGAGGTCAATGTCAGAGACCTCTGCCCCATTCGCCTTCAGTGCGGCCATAGCAGCCTCTTCCATTGACCGCACTGCCGTCTTGAATACCTCATTCCCATTGGGCATCCGGATCGTGACCAGCTTCTCGTCAACGACCTTTTGGCAAACAGGCTGGCGAGAGCCGCCCCCCGGAATAATCAGGTGCCTCCCCTTTGACCCGTCGGAATACAAATGTGTAGAGAGGATACAAGGATCAGCGGTTGTCCGCTGTACGACCACTGCCCCCGCCCCATCTCCAAAGAGCACGCAGGTGCCTCGATCACTCCAGTCTACTACCTTAGAGAGCGTATCCGCCCCTATCACCAGGATATTTCGCATGAGGCCGGCCCGCAGATAAGCATCGGCAACAGAGAGGCCGTAAATAAACCCGGTGCACGCCGCCAACAGATCGAAAGCCGCCGCACGTGACGCGCCTAGTCGCTCCTGCAGTACGCACGCGGTAGAGGGAAAAAACATATCAGGGGTCACCGTGTTCACGAGGATCAGGTCCAGGTCATGGGGATCAACAGCAGCCGCCTCCAAGGCGCGTCGAGCTGCCCCTTCGGCCAGATCCGATGTTGCCTGGTCGTCCGAGGCAATTCGCCGCTCCGATATCCCCGTTCGGGTGACAATCCACTCATCGCTGGTACTGACCATTCGCTCCAAATCAGCATTGGTCAGAACCCGATCCGGAACCGAGGCCCCTGTGCCAGCGATCCTGCTGCCGTACATTACATACATCCTCTCGCTAATGCCGTTCCAACAACTTCCGCTAACACGATGAGGCTAGGAACAGCGACAGCTCGTTGCAGAACTCCTGTCGGCGATTAGCCGCAACACGTTGGAACGGCACTAACTGACCGCGATCCCTTCTATAATATGCTCGATCACCCTGTTCTCGACACATTCGGCGGCCGCTCGGATCGCATTCTTGATGGCCTTGGCCGTCGAGCGGCCGTGGCAGATGATACAGACCCCTCTGACCCCCAACAGTGGCGCGCCGCCGTACTCCGTGTAGTCAACCAGCTTCTTGAAGCGCTTAAATGCGCCTCGAGCCAATAAGGCGCCGGCCATCCCCGCCAACCCCTTTCCCAGCTCCTCCTTGAGCAGGAGCGTAAAAAACTCCGCGGCGCCCTCAATGATCTTCAGGGCAATGTTGCCGGTGAAGCCATCGCAAACGATGATATCGGCAGTCCCCATGAGGACCTCACGGCCCTCGACGTTCCCGATGAAGTTCAGAGACTGCTCCTCTTCGAGCCCCCTGAAGGCCTCTCGAGTCAACTCGTTCCCTTTGCTCTCTTCCTCCCCGATACTCAGGAGGCCGACGGTAGGCGATGGTTTCCCCATGATTTGACGCGCATAGACATCCCCCATAATAGCAAACTGCAGGAGATGCCGCGCTTTGCAATCAGCATTGGCGCCGACATCCAACAGAATTGAACGACCTTTTAGCGTAGGAATGATCAGGGCAATGGCGGGACGCTCGACGCCGGGAAGAGGACCCAGGGTAATCAGTGCGGTAGCCATCACAGCCCCAGTATTTCCGGCGCTGATAAAGGCATCAGCCTCCCCACACTTCACCAACTCCAGGCCGACCCTGATTGACGACTGCCTTTTCTTCCGCAAGGCGGCGGAGGGGGATTCTTGCATTCCGACCGCCTCCGGAGCGTGCCGAATTGCAATGCTAAGACCGCTCGTAGAGTGCCGTTTCAGCCCCTGGCTAAGCTCCTCTTCGTTCCCGACCAGCAAGACGGAAAGGTTAAGCTCGCGAGCGGCAGCGACTGCCCCCTCAATGGTGACCATAGGACCACGGTCGCCGCCCATTGCGTCAAGGGCTATGCGGGTTCCCATGCCTGTGCGCCTATCGAGAGCAGGAGACTAGACCTCTTCCCGCTTCACAACCTCCCGGCCACGATAATAGCCACATGCGGGGCAAGCGCGATGCGGCAGCTTCCGCTCATGGCAGTTTGGACACTCAGAGAGAGTAGGCGTCGAGAGGGCGTCATGGGAGCGCCGTTTTCGCGTTCGAGCATTGCTGTGACGACGTTTTGGAAGGGGCATCGTTCGTCCTCCTGGATATCAGTGGGCTAGAGTAACTGTTGAAGGGGAAGAAGCCGTGGATCACCATCCTGAACGCGGCATCGACACGAGGTCTCGTTTAGGTTGATCCCGCAATGGGGGCACAGCCCACGGCATTCGGCTCGACAAAGAGGCTGAAGCGGTAAGCTCAATAAAACATTCTCGCGCAAAAGTTCCGTCAGATCAAGGCGATCGTCTTGCATGACATCGACATCCATGTCGGCAGCGCTGAGTTCGACCGCCTCACCGCGAGAGGCTTCACTGGCTCCCGTATACAGAATCGTAAACGAATCGGAGACTGGAATGGAGACCGGCTCAGAGCATCGACCGCACAACACAACCGCCGTTGTTTTGAATGCTCCGCTCACAAGAATACCATCGGCCTCTCGCTCCAGATGAAATGAGGCCTCGACCGGAGCGAGTGAAAGCCATAGCCCTTCCACTCCCTCCCAGCAGGGTTCTTCGAAAAATTCAAGATCTAACCCTTCTGAAGGAATCTGTGACCGTTCCACCAGCATGGCAAATACTCCACTAAACCCAGTCGCATTCTACAAGGGGGGGAACTCCCAAGTCAAGGAATATCCCGATAGAGCAGTCGTCGATTTTAGTCTACGTTAAGATATTTCTCCTCTTCCGACCTTAGGTAGAATCTCCAAGCGGCTAAAAAAGTACGGGATTTCAAAGGTCGCCGAAGCTGCCGAGTCGGAGCCATGCACAACGTTTTTCTCTATGCTGGTGGCAAAGCTCCTCCGTAACGTCCCCTCGGCGGCCTTGAGCGGATCAGTGGCGCCCATGAGCGTTCGAACGCGCCGTATCGCCTCTTCCCCTTCGAGGACCATCGCTACGCAAGGACCGGAAATCATAAAATGTGTCAGGCTCTGAAAGAATGGCTGGTGTTGATGTACCTGATAAAATCCCTCGGCTTCTTTCTGCGACAGCCACACCATCTTCAGCCCACAGACCGTCAGATCTTCCGCCTCAAACCGGCGGATCACCTCACCGAGAAGCCCATTGGCTACAGCATCAGGTTTTACAATGACTAAGGTCTGCTCCATCGTTCTGCTCCGTGGATAGGTACGTTCAGTTGGAAGTTTATAGTACACAGTTCAAGGTTCGACGTTCAACGTTCGAGGTTCAAGGTCTGAGGTAAGGCAAGACGTACAATGCCGTTTCTTACCTATTGACCATGCACTCTGAACGATGAACGCTGATTGCTCGCTTACCACCCAATGCCGATCGCTGTTCACTCAGCTCGCCAGACTGAGCGCCTGCTTCACTGCCGCTCCGATCTCCGCCGGGCTTTGTACGACGACGATACCGGCACGCCGCAGCGCAGCGATCTTCTCCGCTGCTGTTCCTCTACCGCTCGAGATAATCGCCCCCGCATGGCCCATGCGTCGCTCAGCAGGGGCTGCCAGTCCGGCGATGTACCCGATAACCGGTTTCGACACGTAGCGCTCAACGAATGCTGCCGCTTCTTCTTCAGCGGTACCCCCGATCTCACCGATCATCAGCATTGCCTCGGTCGCCCCATCGTCCTCAAATAGCGCCAGACAATCGACGAAGGTGGTGCCAATAATCGGATCCCCACCGATGCCAATACAGGTGGACTGACCAAGGCCCAGGCTGGTAAGCTGATTGACGGCCTCATAGGTCAGCGTACCACTCCTTGAGATTACACCGATCCGGCCACGTTTATGAATATGTCCCGGCATGATCCCAACCTTAGTTTCGCCAGGAGAGATAATTCCCGGGCAATTCGGGCCAACCAGACGGGTTTCAGACCCTCGGAGGACCCTAGCCACCCGCACCATATCCAAGGTCGGGATCCCTTCAGTAATACACACCACCAGCGGGACTGCCGCATCGATTGCCTCCAGGATCGCATCGGCGGCGAAAGGCGCAGGAACAAAGATCAGGGAAGTATTGGCACCCTCCGTATCTACGGCCTCGTGGACGGTGTTAAAGACCGGAATCCCTTCGTGTCGTATCCCCCCCTTACCGGGGGTGACGCCTGCGACGATGTCGGTCCCGTAGTCGCGACAAGCCAGGGCGTGGAAGGTGCCTTCTCTTCCGGTAATCCCCTGGACCACTACGCGAGTGTTCTTATCTACCAGAATGCTCATTGTGTGTTGGGAATGTTCAACGTTCAATGTTTAAGGTTCAAGGTTCAAGGTTCAACGTTCAAGGTTTAAGGTTCAATGTTCAATGTTCAACGTTTAAGGTTCAACGTTTAAGGTTCAAGGTTAAGCATTCAAGGTGCAAGGTTTGCAGGTAAGACACACCACACTGTTCGTCGCCTGCGACCTATGAACTTTGAACGTCGCACGTTGAACCTTGAACGGCTTGTTGGCTCGCCTCCACTGCCTTCTCGGCAGCTTCCTGCATCCCGTCCGCGGTCATAAAATTCAGGCCGGACTCAGCGAGCATGCGCTTACCTTGCTCCACATTGGTCCCTTCCATCCTGACCACGATCGGTAATGTAACCTGGAGGGAGCGAACCGCCTGAATCACTCCCTCCGCCAATCGGTCACACCTGAGGATCCCTCCAAAGATATTGATGAGTACCACGCGAACGGACCGATCTGAGATCAAAATGCGAAACGCGTGTTCGATCTGTTCGGCGCTGGCGCCCCCGCCGACGTCCAAAAAATTGGCCGGCTCCCCGCCGACAAGCTTCACAAGATCCATCGTCGCCATGGCCAAGCCGGCTCCGTTAACCATACATCCCACGGTGCCGTTTAGTTTGATGTAGTTCAGCCTGAATCGCGCGGCTTCAACCTCAAGAGGCAACTCTTCGTCCGGATCACGGAGCGCCTCTAAATCAGGATGGCGAAAAAGGCCGTTATCATCAATATTCAGCTTGGCATCCAGAGCCAAGAGGCGACCCTCAGCAGTGATCACCAGGGGATTGATCTCGACCAATGAACAGTCTTTTTCCTGAAAAAGTCGGTACAAAGCTGAAAATACCCCGGTAGCCGCACTCTGGACCGGCTGCGGCAGAGCAAGCCCCGAAAGAAGCCGGCGGATATGAAAGGACTGCAGTTGCGCGGCCGGATCCACTACGACCCTGATGATCCTCTCCGGATAATTCGCCGCCAGTTCTTCAATCTCTACCCCGCCAGTTCCGCTGGCCATGATCATGGGCTGCGCCGCCCTGCGATCCAGGACAATCCCAGCGTAGAGCTCGCGACTGACGGTCACTCGTTCCTCTGCCAGGATCCTCTTGACCACTCTCCCCTCATGGCCAGTCTGATGAGTGACCAGGCAGGAGCCAATGAGCCGCTCCGCCGCGGCCTCTGCCTCCTGCGGTGAAGATACCAGCACGACCCCACCAGCCTTACCACGGCCGCCTGCGTGAATCTGGGCCTTCAGCACAGCGGTGCCACCAAGTCGCTCGACAGCACGCCCCGCCTCGACGGGTGTCGTCACGACCTCCCCCTTTGGAATGGGTACTCCATAGGTGTCTAGAATCGCCTTCGCCTGAAATTCATGGATCTTCATGGTCTACCTTCTGGAAATCCTGACCTCTCCCCTTTCGCCTGTTCGGTGCAGCTACTGGACTGATCCATCTCGCAAGATAGAGGGTCAACGTCGACAGCCTATCAGGAAAGCCTCATGGCACTGAACCGGTATCATAGTATCAATCCTTGCCAAGTTCAAATAGGTTTTCACCTTGACACGCTTTCCCATACCGTGATAGAGGGATAGGTCAATGTGGCCACGAGTAATGCCGGATGGCATCAGGATTGTGATTCACGCCGCCTGAGGACGATGCAACCTGCGAAGGCACGTCCGGTTGGGCGATTCCCGTCGCCTCCACCTATCCCGGAGGTCGATCGCTTCGTGGACGAGTTGCGCCGCGGCTACTCGTCTCGCGGGCAGGTCGTTCATCTCAGGCATATCCTACCGAAGTCGCCCATCTATGGGGAGCTGTCCGATCCCCTGCCAGGGCCGCTTGGCGACGCGCTCCGAAACATCGGGGTCGACCAGCTCTATACGCATCAGTGCACTGCCATCGAGGCGGCCCGCGCCGGTAAACATCCCCTGGTCGTCACCTCCACCGCATCCGGAAAGAGCCTGACTTATCTTTTGCCGATTCTCGAACAGTTGTTGACTGATCGTTCAGCCCGCGCCCTGTTGCTGTTTCCGATCAAGGCGCTGGAACAGGATCAACTGAAGACGATACACACCCTGCTTCCCTGGGGACACGATATCCGCGCCGCCATTGTGGACGGAGACACACCTGCTTCCCGACGAGCGAAGCTCCGAGAGGATCCGCCACAACTTTTACTCAGTAATCCTGATCTCCTTCATCTCTCCTTGCTGCCCCACCACGCGCAGTGGCGTGAGTTTTGGCGTAATCTCCGCTATGTGGTTGTCGATGAGCTGCATACCTATCGTGGGGTCTTTGGCTCGCACATCGCCCACGTCCTGCGGCGCCTGCGGCGGGTGGCAGCCGCATACGGGGCTTCGCCACAATTCATGGCCTGTTCGGCCACGATCAGTAATCCCCTCGATCTGTCTGAACAACTGACCGGACTCGCCTTTCACCTGGTCGATGACGATGGAGCCCCGCAGCAGGGTAAGCGCTTCCTTCTGATCAATCCGATCAACAGCCCCTATACCGAGGCGACCGACCTCCTGCTCCGTTGCCTTCGAAAAGGATTGAAGACCATCGCCTTTGCCAAGGCTCGGAAGATCACCGAGTTGATCGCCATGTGGACGCGGCAAGCAGATCCGACGCTCGGCGAAAAACTTGCCGCCTATCGAGCAGGTTTTACGGCCGAGGAGCGCCGGGCGATCGAACGTGGGCTGTTCACCGAACAACTGGCAGGGGTCGTGACCACCTCCGCCTTGGAACTCGGGATCGACGTAGGCGGACTGGATGCCTGCCTCCTCGTCGGCTATCCTGGTAGCATCACCAGCACCTGGCAACGAAGCGGTCGGGTAGGCCGCGGCCGTCGGGAGGCGCTGATCATCCTGATTGCGCTTCCCGACGCGCTCGATCAGTACTTTTTTCGTCACCCCGATGACTTCTTCAGTCGGCCGTACGAAGCGGCCATCGTCGATCCTGGTAACCGTCAGATTCTGGCGGCACATCTCGTAGCCGCTGCGGCAGAGGTGCCGTTACGATTCGATGACTCGTTCTATGCTACCGAAAAGGATCTCATCCAGTCGCTCCATGACCAAGGGAGGCTGCTCTTATCGGCGGATGGAACCGAGTGGTACGCTCGTGAGCGCCACCCCCAGCGTCGCATCAATATCCGCTCCCTGGGAGAAGCCTGTGCGATTCTTGACCAGACCGGTCGCGCTATCGGCACCATTGACGGGATCCGGGCTCTCCATGAGTGCCATCCTGGGGCGATCTATCTGCACCAGGGACAGCAGTACGAGATTGTGAGTCTCGATCTGATTCAGCACAAAATTCACGCCAAACCGGTCACCGTTGATTATTACACCTCGCCACTCGCTGAGAAGGACACCGAGATCCTGGAAATTCTGGAATCCTTGTCCCACCAGGCGATCCCGTACCGCCTGGGCCGATTGAAAGTGACTGAGCGAGTGCTTGGTTATGAGCGCAGACGGATCTTCGGCCAGGATAAGATCGGGTCGTATCAATTAGATCTGCCACCCCAGACCTTTGAGACCGTTGGCCTCTGGTTTGAGGTACCCGATGGACTGAAGGCCGCCGTTGAAGCGGAGGGGTTACATTTCATGGGGAGCATTCATGCAGTAGAGCACGCCATGATTGGTCTTTTCCCGCTCTATGCCCTCTGTGACCGCTCAGACATCGGCGGGATCTCGTATCCGATTCACCCGCAGATTGGTCGCGCGGCTATTTTTATCTATGACGGCTACCCCGGCGGGATCGGACTGACCGAGCGCGGCTTTCGAGTCCTGCCCGAGTTGTTCCTCAAGACACGACAGCTTCTGGAAGAGTGCCCATGTGAATGTGGCTGCCCCTCTTGCGTTCACTCACCGAAGTGCGGCTCGGGTAACAAGCCGCTCGACAAGCAGGGTGCGCACATGACCCTTCAGGGTTTGCTCGGGGAGGCGGCATGGGATGCCACGCAGCCCACCGGTCGCTCCTCGGCAGTCACATCAGAGCCCCTGATGAAGCAGGAATCGGAAATCGCTGCTACGGAGTCCCACGCGATTGTCTTTGACCTGGAAACCCAGCGGAGCGCCGAGGATGTTGGCGGATGGGAGCACCGGCATCGAATGGGCCTTGCCGTCGGCGTCGTCTACGACCTTGATCGCGCCGAGTTCCGTGTCTATACCGAGCGGCAGGTTGATGCCCTCATCACCGATCTGGTCCAGGCCCGTCTGATCGTCGGGTTTAATCTCCGACGGTTCGACTTCGATGTGCTGCGCGCCTATGCCGACGTCGACTGGACCGCTCTACCCACCCTGGACATCCTCGAGTGTATCCACCGGAGGCTAGGGTTCCGGCTGAAGCTGGATCATCTGGCCCAAGAGACCCTTGGGGAGGGAAAGTCGGCGGATGGCCTGCAGAGTTTGGCATGGTTTAAGGCGGGAGAGATCGAGCGAGTCATCGAATACTGTAAACAGGACGTCCTCCTGACCAAGCGACTCTATGACTTCGGGCGGCAGCACGGATATCTGTTATACCGCGATCTCCAGGGGCGGGCGGTTCGGCTGCCGGTAGACTTTGATGAAAATCTGTTTTCTCGACAACTCAGGTAGAGTATAATGCGTTACCTAGTGCAACGTGCCGACTTGATGGCAGATTAAAAAAGGAAGGTTATTGGAGGGTTGAATGGTTGCCTTGGATTATAAGCAGATCACGCGTGCCTATGCCATCTTGTCCCCCATGTACGACCTTCTGTTCGACAAGATCTTTCATCCAGGACGGGTCGCGGCGATACCGCTTCTTGGGATCAAACCAAACGACCTTGTCCTTGAGGTGGGGATCGGTACAGGATTAAACCTTCCACTCTACCCACAGGATTGTCACCTTGTTGGAATTGATCTCTCTACGGAGATGCTGAGTAAGGCCAGAGAGAAGGTACGAGAATATGGGATGAACAACGTGACCATTAAAGAGATGGACGCGTCGAAATTAGAGTTCCCTGACGAACACTTCGACCATGTGCTGGCCACGTACGTCATCAGCGCCGTTCCGGAACCGGTTCAGGTTCTCCGAGAGATTAAGCGAGTGTGCAAAAAGAAAGGACACATCGTCATCCTGAATCACTTCAAGAGCGAGAACCCGGTGGTCGGCACCCTGGAAGAGCTGGTCGCCCCACTGTGTACGCGGCTCGGATTTAAGACCGACCTGAAGCTGATGCCGGTCCTGAGGGAAGCCCGCCTCACCCCCGAGCAGTTGCATCGTGTCAACCTCCTGAACGGCTGGCGCCTCGTTCGCTGTCTGAATGAATAAGCGACGACATTATTCCGCATTACGGCTAACGATTGCGCTTATCTCCTTACTTAGCAGTTTGCCCCTTCTTTGGACGGCGGCGCAAGCCGAAGAGCTCAAAGACGTATACGAAATGGAGGTGCTGGGCGTGGCCGCTGCCCAGGGAGGCGACCAGACCGCTGTCCTTCTTCGCGGCAAAGGAGAGAAGCGCGAACTCACACTCTTCGTCGGCCCTCTTGAGGCCCAAAGCATCGCTGTTCCTCTACAACAGATCAAACCTCCCCGACCCTTGACCCACGACCTCATGCTTTCCCTCCTGGCAATCTTTCACTCTCAGTTGAGGCGGGTCATTATTAGCGACGTGAAGGAAAATACCTATTACGCTACTCTCTATCTCGAGGCTGAGGGCAAAGAGATGACGGTCGATAGCCGACCCAGTGATGCTATCGCCCTCGCGCTGCGAGCCGGTGTTCCGATCTACGCCAATCACAAGGCGCTGGATAGAGAGAGCTCCAGCCGGTCACCCCGGTAATCCTTCACTCTAAAACAGCGATCAGCTTTCAGCGGTCAACTCGTCCGGTATATCTTCTATTTTGTCCGAGGCTGATGGTTGGCGCTGACGGCTAGTTTCGAAGGAATCGCCCTCCAAGATCTTACACAGGTAAGGCGCATCGATCCCATGCTCCGTCAAATCGTCGAAGCGGTCTCCGAAGGCAGGGTGCGTGCACATCTTGAGGCGCTTATCAGGCCAAGAGATCCATATGCCGGGTATACCAGTATGGAAGCTGCAGCGGATTTCATTGCGGAAACCCTCAGAGGATGTAGTCTGCATCTCGTGGAAGAGCGCTTCAGGTGTGAGGGGCGTTGGTATCGAAATGTGATCGCTTCACAGCCGGGATCGTGCCGTGATGGGCAAGTACTGATAGTCGCCCACTACGATACCGTACCGAATAGCCCCGGCGCCGACGATAATGCAAGCGGAGTAGCCGGACTGCTCGAAGTAGCCGGCGTCTTAGCCCGTTACCGATTCAAGCACGACCTGGTCTTTATCGCTTTTGCCCTTGAAGAGTATGGAAACCCAGGCAGCCTCTACTATGTAGAGCGGGCCAAGGCGTGTGACGCCGCGATCAGGGGCGTGTTCGACCTGGAGATGATCGGCTATCTCGGCCAGACTCAGGCTGTGCCTCCAGGGATCCAGGCGCCTGCGGTGGGGGATTTTATCGGTGTCGTGGGCAATCGACGGTCTGAGGAACTCGTTTCACTCTTCAAAGAGACGGCGGCCATGGTCGTTCCCTCGCTGCCCGTACAAGCTTTAGTCGTGGAGGGAAATGGCGAAAATCTCCCACTCGTACGCCAGAGCGATCATACACCCTTCTGGGAAGCCGGCTATCCGGCAGTGATGATTACCGATACCGCTTTCCTGCGTAACCCGCACTACCACCTGCCTAGCGATACCCTTGACACTCTTAATCTGCCTTTCCTTCGACAGGTAACCGCCGCAACTGCAGCATCGGCCGCTTTGCTTGCCGGTTTCGCCTAACCCGGAACCACTATACCGGTTCGACCACCAAACTGGTAATCGTTCGTGTCACCGCAGGCAGCGCCTGAACATGATTCACGGTATCCCACAGGACGCTGAGGTCCGGAGCCTCGATAAAGGCAACGACATCGACATTTCCGGTAACAATGTGCGCAAACTTTACCATTTCCAGTTCCCTGATCGTATCCGCCACCTCTTGCTCCCTGGCCTTACTTGTCGTAATGAAGACATAGGCGTGAACCATCGATCATCCTCCAATCAGATATGCTTTTACCGCCAAGTTCTATTTCTGGTGCAGCAAGCACGACTATGAATTAAAACCAGTAAACGCGAAGCCTCACAGAAGTGTCAAAAAGATCAGAAAGAGCAGGTGGCAGCGCAGCGAGCCTGCAGCACTTTGAATTCCAAGATGACGCATGTTACCATAAAAGTGGTAATACGTAGTTTAGAATATGAGAGGAGGTGGATGAGATGAAAGTCGCGAAGAGGAGCTTGGCTGCGCTGATGATCGGAGTTCTACTCGTAACCGGTCTTTTCCTCCTTGCGGCGGACCCCGCATCGGCGAGGACGAATTTTCACTTCGGTCTGAATCTGGGGGTTCCGATGGCACCCTACCCCGGGTACGGGTATGCGTATCCCTATCCCCCGCCACCGGTTCACTATCCGCCGGTTCCCTACTACGGCGCCTATCCCCCGTGCGCGAGGGTCTGGGTCCCCGGGTATTATGATGGCTACGGCAACTGGATCTTCGGGTATTATCGATACGATTGTGGTTACTATGGGTATTGAAATGAGTCGCCTGCGCCGGCTATACCGTAAGGCATTATTCGGCGGCCAAACCCTAACGTTGTAGCCAGGAGATTGCGGTGAAACGCGCTATTGCTTTTATCGCGTTGGCGATCGCTCTTTCGGGATGCGCCAGCCTTGCGGTTCGCCCCTGCGACTCAATCGGAACACGTGATTCAAAGTATGCTGCGCGATTCTTTCTCGGAATCATAACCCTCGGGATCTCCGAGGCCGGCATTCAGCATGAGCAGTTTATCGAAGCAAGTGAGGGGTGGCGCTTCTGCCCGCAGCCGGTTGGCTGGCAGGGTCTGCCACCGGCCATGGGTGCGCTCAGAACACCTGGGATGTTGGTCAACGCCACCAAATGGACCATCAACGTGTACCTGGACGTTGAACCGACCATCGCCAAAATTCCACCACTTTTTATCCTTCGACCAGGCGAATCACGTCAGCTCGCGTTGGTGGCCGGACCGCACCGAATTGTGGCGAGACCGGCCGCCCCGATTGGAGCGGGAATGGCACCCCCGGGACAATATGAGCGGCAAATCCAGATCGACCCGCGAGATCGAAGCTTTCGACTTCAGATGTCCGAAGAGGAATTCAAGTAGATAGCGTCCAACTTAGCGGCAGACCATGTGGAAGCCTCATGATGTCGAGATGACGTGGCGCATATAGAGGAAAGAATATGAAGCTGAGCAGCCCGGTTCAGGCGATCGTTGCAGGCATCCTTATGCTCCTGCTGTTCGTTGCGGTCCCTGTCGCCTTCGCCAAAGCGGGCGGCAGAGGCGGAGGCGGGGCAGGCCGCAGCGGTGGGAGGCATACACACGTACAACGCTCCCCTTCCTCCCTTCACTCTTTCCGTGATCACCGCTCTCACGCCCCATCGCACCATCACCGCTCCCATTCTAACCATTTCTTCTTCGGCCTTGGCGTAAACGCCTTTGCCCCGGGCCGGTGGTGGTACGACCCTTACTACTATTCGGGCCCATCACCTTACTACACCTACTATGGGTATCCGTATTCCAGCTACTACGGCTACCCTGGTTATTGGTCGGATCCATGCCTCTCGTCGGATCCGGCCTATACGCCATACTGTCCCCCTACGGCGGACAATCCTTACGATCCCAGCTATAGCGTTCCGCCTGTAGACTACTCGTCGCCAGCACTACCGACCTCACCAGAGAGCAGCTACGAGCTCGGACCCCCAACGCCTCCGCAGCAGCCGACTTCCCCAGTGGACAACTAGTCTTCTCGAAAAGTATCCTTAGGGGCTTGTCGAATGATTCACCTACTACTCGGCAAGGTCCGTCTTGCCTGCTTCGAACGGATACTGGGGCTGATAGATCGGGCGATATCCTTCTGGAATCGGGAATGGGAAGGTCACTACCTCGTAGACCCCGACCAGAGTTCGCGCCAGCCCCCAACTCAATCCCTCCAAGACCCCGACCGTCAGGCCGTACAGCGGTCCATCCTCAAGGGTGCCATAGTAGACTGTTTTCGGCAGTTCAACGATCATCCCAAGCCCGCTATTCGCTAGCCCGCGAACTGCCTTCTGAGATACCGCTGCCGGCCCCGCCCACTCCTCCGCAGACGCCGCTGCCACTTGACTACTTACTAAAGTCACCAACGCACATCCCATCACGATCAGTCGCATTGTCCTCATGCTTCCCCCTACGTCTCATGGGTTAACTTCTTAACGGCATCTTACTGCAGTCCCCCCTTGCCTGGCAAGGTTCATCAGTGGGCTGGCTAATGGTCAAGAATAAAAACCGAATACAACATACCCTCTCTCAAAGCTTTAATGATGCGGGCGAAACCAACACAAGGACGATAATCGGCTCAGTCTACAGGGAGATTGAGGTGGTAAGGACATCAGTGGAACGGCTAACGATGCGCTCGAGGCATGAGAAGCTATGGTAAGGCCTGGGAAGAAGGCGTCAGATCTCGTCTCAGAGACACTGTGGCCTGCGGTGGGACCATAATGTGACTTGTTACGCTGAACCCCCTGTAATGCAACTCAACGAGGTGCGGGCCAGCGGGAGCTGATACGATCGCGGGTCCGTGAAACTCCTTAGCCATGCCAATCCTTCTCCCATCGATCAGGATCTCGGTATCCTCAGGCGTCACCTCGATCTGCAGGGTGCCACCGGGTGGCGAATATGGTGAGGTCGTATAGGGATATCTGGAAGCATGCGCTCTGTCCGCCTGCTCGCTTTGAACCGCGTCACCTGTCAGTGCGCCGGTGACTGCCCCTACCGCCGCGCCGATGGCCGCGCCCTTTTCAGGATCTCCGGCAATTCCACCAAGGGCGACACCTGTAGCGGCGCCGATCGCGGCACCCCCCAAGGCCCCACTCTCTCTGGCTGTCGGGGGTGTAGCACACCCTGCAAGCATCAGCAAGAAGATCGCAGTTATCGCTATGGAATATTTCATCGCGCCTGACCTTGATTGTAAATATAGCACAGCCTCAACGTCGCAACAACCGGACCAATACCACTATGAACGCACCGATTGACGGGGCCGTAAACGATTGGTAAGATGACGCCATAGAGGGGAATCACAGGTATACTGGAAGGAGGAGATGATGCAGATAGTCCTTTCTCTCAGACGGGGTGTAGCGTTACTGCTGTGTCTATTTGTGGTCGCTGGCGGCACGCTTGGCTGCGCCGCTATCGAAGAACAGGTGAAAACGCATCCCGAGACGGCCATTGGCGCCGGCATCGGGACTGCTGCCGGCATGTTAACCGGGGGACTGATCTTCGGTAATGCCGCCGGAACACTATTGGGCGGCCTGGTGGGTGGCCTTACGGGTGGCGTCATCGGTAACGTGATAGAGGCGCGAGCCCAAGATCAAGCGGCAACGTCCCAACGGTACAATTATAGCCCTGCGCAGGGAACTATGATCAGGATCGAAGCTGTTGAGGCTCATCCGGCTCAGGTCCGCCCTGGCGACACGATCAACCTCAACATAAGGTTTGCCGTGCTCGCTCAGAACGCTCAGCAGACCATCCAGGTCTCAGAGCGCCGACAGGTCTTCCTTAATAGTTCCGTGGTTGGCGACTCAACCTTGCAAGTGCAGCGAATGGGTGGAACCTGGACCAGTAGTCAGCCGCTCACCCTCCCCGCGAACGCGGCGAGCGGGAGCTATCGGGTGGTCATGAGCGTAACGGCTGATGGTACGGAATCAACCCAGCAGACCACCTTCATTGTTGTCCGGTAAACGGCTATGCGCGTCTGACGTGTGGGATCTCTCAGCTCATCCCGTTAACGAGATACGCGCCGACTGAATAAGGATGCTATTCAAAGACGAGGTTGTCACATCCGTCGATCGACTATCGAGTACGCTGTTCGCCACCAGCCGTTTCCTTCACCTGCATCCGGAGTTGGCCTATGAAGAGTGGGAGTCGGCGCGATACCTGACCTCAGTCCTCAAGGCGCATGGCTTTGAGGTGATCGAGCGTGTTGGCGGGCTGCCAACGGCCTTTGTCGCTAAGGCGGGTGTCGATCACCCATCAGTAACTATCGCCTTTCTTGCCGAATACGACGCGCTGCCCTCGCTTGGCCATGCCTGCGGCCACAACCTGATCGCCTCCAGTTCCATCGGCGCCGCCATGGCCTTACTGCCGTTTCTGGCCGCACTCAGGGGGCAGGTACAGGTGATCGGCTGTCCCGCCGAAGAGAAAGGCGGCGGCAAGATTGCCTTGGTGAAGGCGGGCCTGTTTGCCAACGTCGACGCCGCACTCCTGGTTCACCCCAGCAACCGCACTGAGCTCTTTAAGGGCGCTCTGGCGATGCGGGCGCTCCAGGTTGAATTCTTCGGGAAAGCAAGCCACGCCGCGGCGGCTCCCCATCTCGGTATCAACGCCCTCGATGCAATGATACTCACCTTCACAAACCTCAATGCGCTTCGCCAACAGCTCCGGCAAGACGCCAGGATCCATGGGATCATTACCGACGGCGGTCGGGCACCCAACATCATCCCGGACTATGCCGCCGCCAGGTTTTGCATTCGAGCGCTGGACCTTGAGTACCTGCATGCCCTGCATCGTCGAGTCCTCGCCTGCTTCGAGGCTGCCGCTCACGCCACAGGAGCAACAGTTGCGATTCACCAGGAAGGTGAAGAGTATCACCCAATGAAGTGCAACCGAGCGCTTGGCGCCCTCTTCCAGGCGAATCTGGAAGCGCTAGGTGAACGAGTGGAGCACACACCAGAGGATCAAGAACTGGGCTCCACCGATGTGGGTAATGTCAGTCAGGTGGTTCCCACGATCCATCCCACCATCGCCCTGACCGATCGATCTGAAGTAGTCTGCCATTCTGCCGCCTTCGCCGAGGTCGCCGGTGGAGCCGCCGGCGACCGCGCCGTGCTCACCGCTGCCAAGGCGCTGGCCATGACCGCAGCGGACCTGTTCAATTGTCCGGAAGCTCTCCAGACAGTCCAACAAGAATTCGACCAGGTGTAAGCAGACTGCGCCTCGCTGCTGCCCTCATCAGTACCTCGGATCTGATATTGGAGGGTACATGAAAATCATTGGGCTCATGTCGGGGACATCGGCAGATGGGATTGATGCCGCCATTCTGGAGATCATTCCAAGTAAGGGGCTTCCGAAGCTCCGACTCCTGCGCTTTGCGGTATTTCCTTTTCCAAACGGGCTCAGAGACCGGATTTTGCGAGTGGCAGACGCTGGATCGGGCGTCACCTCTGAGATCTGTCGTTTGAATGTCCTGCTTGGTGAGCTCTTCGCAAAAGCGGCGATCTCGGTGACCCGGCGTGCCGACGTCGCGATGCGGGATGTGGCGCTTATCGGTTCGCACGGGCAGACCATCGCTCACCTCCCCGACCCAAAGGCTGAGTACGGGGTGCCGATTCGCTCCACACTGCAGATCGGGGAGCCATCGATCATCGCTGAGCGGACTGGCATCACGACTGTGGCCGACTTCCGCCCCCGGGACCTGGCTGCGGACGGAGAGGGCGCGCCGCTCACCCCCTACCTGCATGCGTTGCTCTTCCGTCATCCCCACCGAAGCCGAATCGTCCTGAACCTGGGTGGGATCGCCAACCTTACCTTCCTGCCGAAGGGCCGTGGCCTGCGCGGTGTGTTGGCGTTTGACACGGGGCCCGGTAATGTCTTAATCGATGGCCTCGTGGCGCGATTGACCGGCGGCGCGATGAGCATTGACCTGGATGGCCGGATCGCCGCCTCTGGAGAGGTAGAGCCTCGTCTGCTGCGATGGCTCATGGCTCATCCCTACTTTCGTCGCAAGCCACCCAAAAGCACGGGGCGGGAAGAGTTTGGTCCAACCCTGATCGACGCCCTGCTCCAACGCGCGGCAGCCCGTAACGTGGCAGAGGAGGACCTGGTGGCAACCGTCACAGCCTTTACGGCCCGGTCGGTGGCACTCCACGTTCGACGCGACCTTCCACGCAATACTGCCTTGGTAGAACTGATCACCTGTGGCGGCGGAGCCAGCAACCCGATGCTCATCAAACAGCTTCAGGAGGCGCTGCCTGAAGGCCGTCTCCTTTTCGCCGATGAGGCGGGCTTTCCAGGGCGAGCCATCGAGGCCTCCGCCTTTGCCCTGTTGGCCTACCTCACCGCCAACAGCCTACCAGGTAATCTGCCCCGCATCACCGGCGCGACCCATAGCGTGATCCTGGGCAAGATCATTCCGGGAAAGGGGTTTCGAGGGATACGATGACAAATCCAGCGTACTACGAAGCCGTAGTTCGATTGCTCAACGAGATTCAGCGCAGCCAGGCGGAGACGATCGACAAAGCTACCGATCTGATCTTCTCATCACTCGTCGCCGACGGTGTGCTGCACATCTTTGGAAGTGGTCACTCCCATTCAGTGGCCGAAGAGGCGTTCCATCGCGCTGGTGGGCTGGTTCCCGTCAACACCATGACCGAGCCGTTCCTGAGCCCGCTTACGTCTCCAAAGAAGAGCGGGCGGCTGGAGCGGCTCAGCGGCCTTGCTGCGATTCTTCTCGACTACCACGATCCGCGGCCCAAGGAGGTCCTCATCATCATCTCTAATGCCGGGATCAACCCGGTCCCGGTCGAGTTGGCACTGGAAGCAAAGACACGAGAACTCACGGTTATCACTATTACGTCGCTACGCCACGCGCAAGCGGTCGCGTCTCGTCATGTAAGCGGCACGCGCCTCTTCGAGGTGGCGGATCTCGTTATCGATAACTACGGTGAGGCCGGCGATGGCGCCCTTACCTTCCCCGGCCTTACGGCGAAGGTTGGACCGACCTCACTGGTGGCCGGGGCCTTCATCGTCAACTCGATCGTCTGCGGCGTAGTGGAGCGATTTATCGCAAAGGGGCTCACCCCACCCATCTATCTTAGCGCGAATCTGCCAGGTGGTGATGAGCACAATCGCCTACTGGAGGCGAAGTATAAAGGGCGGATCAAATTATTGGCTTAAGAAAGCATCTTCCCTAATCGCCTTAATTGATGGCTGATCGCTGAAAGCTGTTGGATAACTATGTATGACCTAGTGATTCGAGGCGCTGACCTGATCGACGGCACCGGGAGCCCCGCGCGGCGGACTGACCTCGCCGTAGCCGGTGACCGAATCGCAGAGATCGGGCGAATCGCCCCATCCTCGGGGTATCGGGTGATCGAGGCCACCGGCCTCACGCTTTCCTCTGGCTTCGTGGATATTCATTCGCATTCCGATTACCATCTCCTACTTCAACCGACGGCTGACAGCGCCGTGCGACAGGGAGTGACCCTTGAAATCGGGGGCAATTGCGGCTACGCGGCTGCCCCGATATGGGGACCTTGGCTCGAAGAACGGACGGCCATGTACCGTGACCTTTATGGCCTTGACCATAATTGGCAGAGCGTCGCAGACTACTTTCGCAGACTCGAGACCACTGGGATCTCAGAGAATTTCGGCCTCCTGATGGGTCACAATACACTGCGGGGCTCGGCCATGGGCGGCGCCAACCGTCCACCTTCACCGGAGGAACTGGAGGCAATGATCGATGGCGCGCGAGAAGGAATGCGTGATGGCGCCCTCGGCGTGTCCACAGGCCTGGTGTACGCCCCGACCTGCTTCTCCAAACCTGAGGAGCTCATACCGATTGCCTGCGCGGTGCGGGAAGCCGGCGGCATCCTCACCTGCCACATGCGGAGCGAAGGCGACGGGCTGCTTGAGGCGATCGACGAGATCATCTGGGTGGCGGAACAGGCGAAGATCCCACTTCAGATTTCACACCTCAAGACCTCCGGCGAGCGCAACTGGCCGAAACTTCACGCGGCGCTTCGCCGTATTGAAGAGGCGCGGGCGCGAGGTCTTGATGTCTCCTGCGACCGGTACCCTTACACGGCCTCCAACACCGGGCTTCAGGCGGTCCTGCCTGATTGGGCCTTAGAAGGCGGGCAGCGGGAGCGGGTCGAACGGCTGCGCGACCCGGCTGCGCGCGCCCGGATTATGCAGGAACTGACAACGCACTACCCGTCTGATTACTGGTTTCGACTGATGATCTCTGAGGTGACACGCGAGGAGAACCGCTGCTACGAAGGGCTGCGGGTGGGTGAAGCGGCAGCACGAACCGCAACCTCGCCGATCGACTTTGCTCTGGACCTTCTGATCGCCGAGCAGATGCAGGTCGATGCCATCTTCTTTACCATGTGCGAGAAGAACCTGGATACGATTCTACAAAAGCCATACGCAATGATCGGGTCAGACTCCGGCTGTCGCGGCCACGAGGGTCCGCTCAGTCACGGTCGGCCGCATCCGAGAACCTTCGGGACCTTCCCGCGGGTGCTGGGCCACTTTGTGCGAGAGCGAAAGATACTCGACCTGTCAACCGCCGTCAGGAAGATGACTTGGGAGCCATGCCGTAAGCTCGGCCTTCTGGACCGGGGGCGGCTCCAGACCGGTTGTGTAGCAGACCTCGTCCTCTTCGACTCTGCAACCGTCTCCGACACAGCAACCTACGAGGCGCCGATTCAGTATCCCATCGGTCTTCATCACGTCTTCGTCAACGGCGTCTCGGTGGTTGAAGCCGGAGAGCACACCCGCGCCAGACCCGGCCGCGTCGTGCGGAGGGCATGACCAATGCGACCGAGGATCGGAATCACAAGCTGGCATTACCGGGATGACGACGAGCGTTGGGAGGCGGTGCTGGAGGGCTATCCGCGCGCCGTCCTCGAGGCCGGCGGCCTGCCGCTGATCCTGCCGATCCCCCATACGGCGTCTGACCTGATCGACGGGTACCTGGAAGCAATAGACGGACTGATCCTGACGGGGGGGGCCGACATCCACCCCTCCCTGTATGGGCAGACCGTCCTTGAACGGTGCGGTGAGATCGATGAAGAGCGAGATCGCTTTGAAGTGGAGCTGGTTCGTGCGGCCCGCAGTCGCGACCTGCCGCTGTTAGGGATCTGCCGCGGGCTCCAGGTCGTCAACGTGGCTCTGGGCGGCAGTCTCTATCAGGACCTCTCGTACCGGCACGAGACCGATCCGGCCCATCAGAGCCCTCGCGAGCAACGCGGGGAGTTGGCTCACAGGGTAGCGATTGTGGAGGGTTCTCGTCTCGCCGAGATTCTCGGCGTTCGAGAGTTGGACGTGACCAGCACCCACCACCAAATTATCCGCGACCTGGCGCCGGACCTCACAATGAATGCCATTGCCTCCGACGGGGTGATCGAGGGGATTGAAGGCCCTGAACGCTTTCTCCTCGCCGTCCACTGGCACCCCGAGCGGATGGTGACTCGCCACTCCGAGCAACTCGAGCTCTTTCAAGCTCTCGTTGAGGAAGCTGCAAGAAGTTCAAGGTTCAAAGTTCGAGGTTCTTAGCTGAATCGTCGCGCCTCGCACCGGGCGCAGCAAGCAGCGCCCCTACTGCCGTCCCACGCACTCCCCCTGCACAGCAGCGATGAGATCATTAAAGGGCGGGGTTATATCCTTAAGCGGTTCATGCCAGCTCCTCCCCTGCTCTTTCTGCGTCTCACGTAACGCAATCCACGTCGCGCACGTTCGACCGCTGTAGAGCCAGAGTCGTAGGCCGATGCGCTCTGCATCAATCTCCTGGGAAAGAGTATAGTCGCTACTCCTCGTCATGCCCTCCACGATCCCTGTCAGCAGAAGACCTCCAGGCACCACACCGATAGCGACAAGTTCTGCGGCCTGGCGACTGTCTGAGACATCCATTTTCCGAACAGGATGGGCCAGCAAGTCGTGACCGATGCTATGGGCGATAAGTTGAGCCAACTCGTCATCGGATGTATCACGTGCCGCCGGCTGACTGATGTAAATGATGCCCGGAGCGATATTCCATTCGGAGGCCCGATCGTCGCCCACAATGTAGAACGCAAACGATCTCCTGGCCACACTCAACGGGAGCGTCTTGAGCAACGCATGAGCGCTTCGCTCTACGCGAATTTTCTCATTGGAGGCGGAAAGAACCTGCAGACCGGCACCGGCACTGCACGCGGTAAGCGCCAGCATGCAGAAAGATCCAATCGCTCGGCTCAGATGCTTCACGCCCCTTCGCAGTCCTCCACAACGCGCGCGGCGAGCTGCCGATGGGCCTCGCAGCCTACAACATCGCGGATCTCCCCGGCGGAAGCTGCCGACTTACGTCGAAGGTACTGCGCCTTGGCAACCGCAATTCGATTACACGAAGCCAGCACTCTCGCCTCGGACAACCGCCCGGTCTCGACCGCCTCAGCCACGGCTCGGATCGCCTGTCGTTGTGCCGCGTCATCCTGGCAGATCAACATGAGATCACCTCCGGCCTCAAGGAACCGGATGGCCGCTTCACCGGGAGGGGTACTGTCAGCAATCCCCTGCATCAAGAGATCATCACTGATGACCAGGTTGCGAAAGCCCAAATGCTCCCGCAGCAGATCGGTCAGAATGGATCGCGAAAGTGTAGCCGGCCGTTCCGAATCCAGGGCAGGCAGCAGGAGATGCGCGGTCATCAGTGCCGGGATACCAGCTTTGATCGCGGCTGCAAATGGAGCAAGTTCGACGGCCGAGAGACGGTCCACATCGTGCGGGACGACCGGCAGCGCCAGGTGGGAGTCGACTGCCGTATCGCCGTGGCCGGGGAAGTGCTTGCCTACCGCAATTACATCCTCAGACGCGAGCCCGCGGTAAAAGGCGATTCCATGCTGAGCCACCAAGTGCGCGTCTGAACCATAGCATCGACCCGCCATGACCGGGTTTGCTGGATTGCTCAGGACATCAAGCACCGGGGCCATGTTCATGTTGATCCCCACGACCTTGAGCTCCCTGGCTATCGCGGACGCCACCGCGTGGGTCAGCTCGATCGAGTCAACCGCCCCAACAACTGAGGCGGACGGCCATTGGGTAAAGGGGGACTGCTGTAGGCGAGCCACCTTCCCACCCTCCTGATCAATCGCAAAAAAGAGCGGGGTCGGCGAGGCTGTTTGCAGTGCGTTCGTGAGCGCCGCGATCTCTTCCGGACTGCCAAGGTTGCGCCCAAACAGGATCAAGCCGCCAGGGGTGAGGTCTCGCACGAATGTCTCAAGAGCCTCGGATGGTGTGTGATCTTCAAACCCAAGGATGAAAAGCTGGCCGATCGCCTCATGCAGGGTCATCGTGCTATCACCTCCTTCTCAACCAAAGCGTGTCGGTACGCCTCCAAGTCGGCAGGCGCCACCTCAGGCCACGTGTTCATTTGCTGGAAAAGTCGCTTGGGATCAGACTGCGCCTGGTCGAAGAGTTTCCGGGTCGCGTCCACGATCATGTTCACCCGCCGATCGATTAATCCGCTGATGAGCGGCGACAGGAGCTTCGACATGACGTGGAAGAACGGATGATCGATTCGGAGGTAAAAGTCCGGATCGCTGTCCATGAATGTCCGGCCTCCTTCTCGTACTTCGCGATAGCGCAGGATCAGCACCATTCGACCGCTAAAGCGCAAGAGATTCGCAAGCGATCGGAACTCTCCCTGAAATCGATAGACACGTTGATCGCCAGTTGCGACGATCAGTCGCGCCTCGCCTCTCAGGGCGCCGCGATCTTCGACCGTGTAGACGCCGTCTCCGACCTGTGTGACGGTATACCGCTCGAGCGGTGGATGCAGGCGCCTGGCCAGTTGCGTCGCCAATGGTGGGTGACTTACCAGGAACTCATAGGTTCCGCGATCTCCTGAAAACCGAATCCGCGGAATCTGCCGACGTAGGGTCGGCTGTGCGATGATTTCATGTATTTCTGTGTCGTCAATGATCACGCTAGGCTGGAGAACAGATTGTGACTCGGTCGCTGAAGCTAAGGCGGCAGACAAACCGGCACAGTGCGAGGTGCGGGGCGCGATAACCACACTGACGAGAACACCCACAATACACAGCCAAGGCGGGCTAAGGTGTGATGACCGCATAGATACGTTCCCGGAAACTGAAAGAGCTATGCGTCTGCTCATCATCCTTGCTGTGGCTTCGACCGCTTTTGCATGAGGACATGGAAGAAGCCATTCAATCCCTCGCGTTCCTCCTCGATCGACAGGATCTCACACCGCCGGCCGAAGATTCCAGCAAAGTCCCTTTTGACAAAAAAACGATCATAATGGTGACGGTGGACGTACCAGTTGCGTGTCCTCCGCTCGCCAGGATAGTGTTTGAACTTGGCGCTGAAGACCGTCAGGTGAACGTATCCGCCGGGTTTCACAAGCCCCAGTACGCGGTCGAGGTACATCGGCCAGTCGGACTTCTTGACGTGATGAAATACTCCGCAATCTACCAAGGCATCAAAACTGTTCGGCTTGAACGGCGGCACAAGCGCATCGCCCATCAGCAGCCTGATCTGTGGCACGAGATGCTTCTCACGCGCCCGTTGCGTAACGGTCCGAAGGGGCGCAGCCAGATAGTCAAGACCGACCGTCAGGAGTCCCGCCTTTGCGAAGAGGAGTACATGTCGCCCCTCCCCACAACCCAGATCGAGCACTCGACCACCTTCCTTGCGCCGCTTCAGGAGGGATGCCAGGTGGCTGACTGCCGGCGTCGGTTCAGTGGAAGGCCACGGCGTCGGCCGACCGGACTCGTAGATCCGCGCAAAGAAGTCCCGCTGTTGCTCGTACAGATCAGTACGACGCGGGCGGTGGGCCGTACTGGGTTCAGAGCAGCGTCCCTGGAGCGATTCCGTTTTTAGCACATCGCACTCCGCACCCTCAAACCTTGAACCTCGAACCTTGAACGTTGAACGTTGAACGTTGAACCTTGAACACATTGAAACATTGAACGTCGAACCTTGAACCTTGAACCTTGAACGTTGAACCTTGACCGTCGAACCTCTTTCCGATCAATGCTGATGTCCCCCGGCAGTCAGGCTCTTCATGTAGGCCACGATATCGATGAGTTGCTGAATGGTCATCGTATCGTTATAGCTAGGCATCTTTGATTTGCCGTCAGGACCGAGATACCCTTTTTTCTCCGATTTGTGGTGCTTGATCCGCCAGGCTACGGAGGCATTCGGATCGATCATGATCTCGGCGAAATACTCCGCTGGGTGCATCCCTCCCATCCCGGAGAGCATAGATCCGACATCTCCCTGCTCGGCCTTGGGCGCCGGAAAATTCTCACCAACCACTTCATGGCATTTAAAGCATTCAAGGTCGGCAAAGACCTGCCGCCCGGCCTGCGGATCCCCTGACGGCAAGGCAAACTGCCACCCTTTTGGCGTCCCAGGGTGAGGGTGCTGTGTCGCCGGAGTTGCTTCCGGCGTCGTCTTTGGTGCAGGCGTCGCCACCGGGTGATGATGATGTCCGCCATCTATCGGGGGCACATCGCTCCACCCGTTCGCGTCCCAGAACGCCAGCAGTCCCACCACCAGTACCATCCGACCAAGACCACCAGTCCATCGAGCCAGGCGACGCGCCTCGCGCCTCGCGCCTTGCATCTCACACCCCACTGCTCTCCCCCTTTCCCCCACTGTCTCGCTCCTCCCCATGCTTGAAGTCACTCTCTTGTTAGACGGACGACCTCACGAAACAAAGACCCATACCGTACCCTTCCATCGCTCGATCGAGCGCTCAACGATGAGCTTGAGCCCCACTCGATAAGGTGCCTCAATCGACTTATCCTTCGACGCTACCAGCTTGCCGTCATTAGTAAGAGCGACGATCGTCATGCGGATCGTGCTGTTCGCCTCGATGGTCGTAGACGCTGTTGACGGCCCGTCCTGCCCGGTCTTCACTCCAATCGCGTAGACGATACTGTCCGCCGTAATGAACGTTCCCTCGGTCCAAATTACCCGGATAGTTGAGCCGGTCGGATTGGAGATGGTGAGTGTCACCTCGGCTGACCCGGCGTTCGCTTGATCAATCTTAAACGGCGCAGGCCCCATCCCTGAGGCCGATTGAACCGTCACCTCATGCTTGAGCGGAGACAGCCTAATCGGGGACTTCAGCGACCTAAGCTCTGGCGGGAGGAACTGACACCCTGGCAGCAGCAACAGGATCACCAGTCCTACAGTACCGATGTGCCTTGACCAAACCCTATACAACAAAAGTACACCTCCTCCTTACTCTGACCACCTACCGTGTCCGGTGCCCGTCAAAGACCGCTCCATACCGCTCAATCAGCCCTTCGTCGGCAAAGCTATAATAGCGTCCGTCACCGATAATCACGTGATCCAGCACACCGATTTTCAATAACCGTCCCATCGTGACCAACTCCTCAGTCAATGACTTGTCGGTCGAACTCGGGCGAGGGTTACCCGATGGATGGTTATGGGCCACAATCAGGGCAACAGCCCGGTGCCGGTTGGCGAGATTCACCAGATCCCGAAGATAGACCGGGCTTTCGTTCAATGACCCCTCTGAGGCGGTCACGCTCTCCAAGACTTCGTTGTTACCGTTGAGCAGGAGCACTTTGAATACCTCTTTGGTCAGGCCCTGCATCTGCGGTCGAAGCCATTCATACACCTCTTTTGAGGAGGTTACGGCTCCCAGGACCTTCTTCTCCTCAGTCAATAGGCGGCGGCCAAGTTCGAGAGCGGCCTTGAGCTGGGCGATCTTCGCCAGGCCAAGCCCTTTGGCCTCTTGCAGCTCCTCCACACTCTTGTGATCCAGCTCGCGCAGACCGCCTGTTTTTTCCAGCAGACTGCGGGCCAGCTCCACGGCGCTCTGGCCTCCAGTCCCGGTACGCAGCAGAATCGCGAGCAGTTCCGCCGTCGTGAGTGCGCCCGACCCATGCTGGAGCAGCCGCTCCCGCGGACGCTCCTCCACCGGCCACGCCTTGATCGTTGAGGTATACCGTTGTTTTGGTCCCATCCCCACTCCGTTCCGCCTCTTTTACCCTTACACGCCGAAACCTGTCAAGTAAAAGCCCCCGTCAGATGCGCATTGAATGGTCTTGATCGCTCCCATCACGTAAACTCCCCCGTAGAGTTCTCGGTCGATGTCCTTAGCGAGGGCGCCATGAGCAACCAAGCCGATAAGCTTTCGAAGAGGATTTTTCTTCGGATCGAGCTTGACCGCCTCCGTCGATCGCACGTGCTTCACCTTCGTTTTCAGGTAGCCAACGAAATCTACCACCTCCTTGAGCTCGTCCTCCGGGAAATCAGCAAGCTCAATGAGGAGTTTCCTTTTTAAGGTGGAAGGCTTGGTCATGACGGCATCTCTCGTAACCCACAGTTTTGGTTCAACAGTTCCCCGCCCACGTCCTCAAATCCCCCCCCTTTCGCAAAGGGGGGCGTGGGGGGATTTCGCTCGACCTACTCAGCCATCGCCTGGAGTTAATCGGTAAGTTCGATCACCTCTTGGTACCTCTCCTCGGGGAGATCGACAACCTCAGCCAGAAGCCACCCCGTTTCTAATCGGTTGATACCGAGCTGTACGAGATCTCAGCCCAAGCTGAATGACCTTCAAAAGTAAAAGAATGATAGGCTTATTGGAATCCGAAAATCGGTCCGCAAGTTCTTTGGCAATTTCAGGCTTGCTGAACGGAAGGCGAAGCTGCCTGCTTGCCTCTTCCATAGATTTGATCCATGTGATGTCCGTCTGCGAATTATGGGCAACTTGCACCGCACTTTGTACCTTCTCTTTATCCATGGCGCGGCCGGGCCGCTTTGCGTCAATAGTTGTTATCCAGGCTTCCAGCAGCTCTTCAAACGTGAAGTTGGCATCTTCAAAACATGGCTTCCACAGCATCCCTCCGATCGGCACTACTTGGGAGTTATTCAGTTCTGACACCTCAAACACTTTCTCAATTAGCCCATCTCCGGCCCATTTGTTCAGTTGCTCTGGATAATCTTGTTCCGCATCCAGAGCGACAAGAACAGGGGCTCCCTCTTCCCGGGCATCGCACAAATATTGTCGCGTTCGGCGGCTTTTTAATTCTCCCCCACCTAACGGAACGAGACGCACGCCTAACGCGCGGAGATCTATAACTTTTTGCTCACACCATCGTTCGACAAACGCGGCTTCCGACTCCCCTTCGATAACGAATAAGACTCTAATGCGTGGATCAAGACCGAACTGACGCACGATGGCCGGTAGTGCGGTTCGCTTGTGGTAGTCAAAATCCTCCGGAGCAACCCCGTAAATGCTCTTCTTCCATTCTCCTCCAAGTCCCGACACCAAGTCATCCACGTGAGGCTGGCGTTCGCCGGTTACATCCTCTAGAAATCGTCCCAACATTTCGGCGACTTCGTAATAATCCCAGGCCAGCAAAGCATCTCCTTTTAGTCTCCGTCTTTGCTTATAGGTGATGTGGCGAATCAGATGATACCACGCATCATTCGGATCAATGTGGTTCCCTTGAGCAGCGAAGTCCCTCCGAATCTTCTTGACTTCTTCGACCGTCAGTCCACTCTCTTGAAGAACCTCACCAGGGCGAAATGCCTCGGCCCATTGATACCAGTCGTCAAGCCACTCAGGGCGCCAACCGTAGTAGGTGATATGATCTCGCACCTTAGGCAGGTATCGATCCTCGATCAAAAGCAGCATTGCCAATCGCCGAAGAACAACGACTTCGCTTGCTTTCAGATCGTTCAAAGCGACGTCAAGGCCCTTCCGCTGCCAATCTTCCCACTGCCCCCAGTCGCTGTGCTCTACAGTAAAGGCTGGCCAACGAAAGGTCGTATTGCAAAGTCGATGAACCTCACGTAGTCGGAATATTTGATAGGGATGATAAAATATACCGACTGTCTCAAGCAGCGCACCTGGCGCTTGGGCGTCTTTTTCCATCAATTCTGACCACGGTTGAAATGTGTCGACTGAAGGACAGATCACCAGCTCTTCTTCGCGCTCTTGCCATTTACGTAGCTCCTCTGGTCCAAAACTCCACATGTCGTAAAGCTTGATGACGTCTTGCCCCTCGTGCGGCTCACGGTCCAGCGGCTGTGGGTGGTACTGTACCGTCCCGTCAGGTAGCCGCCCGGTAATATGGTGGTACGTAAATGGGCAACGTATCTTAATGATAGGATGCAGAATTCCAAGACGATCCCACGTCTCAAGGTCCCCTCTCTGGATTGAGAGACCTCGTTCGGACACGAAGTTCTGAAAGCGCGTTGGGTCGAGCAAGCCCTGCTGTGGGAGCGCCTTCTTAAACAGAAGCCTGATTACCCGCTCTCGTTCTTTATGGGC